>CAMDKT010000307.1 GCA_945900935.1 Candidatus Sulfopaludibacter sp. SbA3
CTCACCATTTGTTTTGGCGGCCCCCGCTTGGAGTCGCCGTTATCCACGGCCGCCGAAGCCCGCGTATCATGGCGGCAATCCTTAGAAGACGGCAAAGCTAGCCGCGCCCCTAATCCAACTGCAACCGCAATATCTGCCCCCGCAGCTCCAAAATAAACAACTCCTGCGTCGCTGGATCCAACACCATATTCACCGGCGTGATCAGCCCCGCCGCCACCACCACTGGCTCCGGCGAGTCGAATCGCAACAGCCGCCCCGGAGGCGCAGGCGTCGCGCTCTGATTCGCGCTGAATTCTAACACGAAGAACTGCCCCGCGCCGTTCGGCCGTTCCCGCCAAAGCACATCCGTCACCGACGTCACGCCGTTGATGAATGGCGTACTCACCCCAGTCTTAGGGTTCAGCGCGACCACCCGCGCATTGCCCGGCGCAAACGGAAATCCGCTCAGAAAACTCACCAGCAATTCTTCCCCATACACCCGGATATTCGTCGGCACCGGGTCGATCATCGGCGCGCCAACCGGCGTCGGATTCGCAATCGCTCCATACCGCGCCACGTGCTGCCATCGCCCCGTCGCCGTGTCCACGCGGGCAACCGTATTCTGCGACGCGTCGCTCACATACAGCGCCCTTCCGTCTTCCACCACAACCATCCCCCACGGATTCGAAAACCGGTAAACCATCACCGGGTCCGGTACCGAAATCGGAAACCGCGTCAGAATCGATACCTGCGCCCTGCCGCCATTCCCGTCCTCAATGTCCAGGCTCGCCCCGTCCGCCAGCACCGCGTGCTGCGCCGGCGTCAACCGGAACGTCCCGCCCAATGTATCCACATCCCCGCTAAACCGGAACTCGAGTATCGACGCAAAGATCGCCGATGAAGCGCCGGCCGGATTATGAATCGAAGTCCCCTGCACGGTCCCCCGCCGTTCCGAATCCCCCGCTCCCAGTGCCACATAAAGCGTCCGCCCGTTCAGCGCCATCGCCGACGGCCCGCTCCCGCCTCCCAGGGTAACCTCGATCCCGGACGGCAACCCCTCAATCAAACTCCGCCGACTACCTCCCCGGCTCACAAACGAAATTCGCCCCGCGTTCGTCACCATGCTCGGCTCAGAAACAAGGAAATTCCCCCGCGGTGTTAACAGCAGTTTATTGGCGCCCGGTAAGCCGGTAGCCAAAACTTGGGCCTGCGGCCACACTGCGGCGGCGGCAATCGCCAGTAGGAAAACAGATTTCAGTTGCATGGCCAGCAGTTTACGGGACCTTCGTCTTCAAACTCCATACTTTCCAAATTCACTTGACCTAGCCCTGTAACTCGTTCAGACTACAGTTGTTACATTGCGGTCTTATCTCCGCGCCACCGACCCTTGCTAAACATTTATGGGATCTCAACCGGCTCAATACCCGAAAACATCTTTTGGCCCGTTCGAATTCGTAGCCGTCTCGGGCGATCTCCGCAAGTTCGGCACCCGCATCCGCCTACAGGGAAAGCCGCTCCAAATCCTCACTCTCCTCCTTGAACGCCCAGGCCAAATCGTCAGCCGCGAGGAACTTCAAAAACACCTTTGGCAGGGTACCACCTTTGTCGATTTCGAACAGGGCCTCAACTCCGCCGTCAACAAACTCCGCCAAGCCCTTGGCGACTCCCCGGACCAGCCCCGCTACATCGAGACCCTTCCCGGCAAAGGCTACCGTTTCATCGCGCCGCTCCAAAACCAATCCAACCGGACAGTCCTGGAAATCGCTCCGCCCGTCGCCCCGGCCGTCAAACCCGCTAAATCCTGGATCCCCTGGACCCTCGCCCTATCGCTGGCCGCCGCGGTCGGTTTCTTGGCCGGTAACCGCCAATCCTCCCTCCGCCTCCCTGTGCCAACCACACGTTTCTCCGTCATCCCGCCTCCCGGATTCGCCCTCGAAGGCGCCGCCAGCCGCCAGTCCTTCGCTCTGTCTCCGGATGGAACCCGCCTCGCCTTCTCCGCCATCGACAGCAGCGGCACTTACCAACTCTTTCTCCGTGACCTGAACAACCCGCAGTCCCATCCTATTCCCAACACGCGCGGTGCCCATACTCTCTTCTGGCACTCCAGTAGTGATGCCATTTACATCTCCATCCAGGGCAAAATCCGCCGCGTACCCCTCAACGGCGAGGGCTTCGTCGCCATCTGCGACGCACCCGCATTCACGCTCAACGGGCTCCTCGTCAGCCCTACCAATCTTCTTCTGGATACGAACGCAATAACCTACTCCGTCTCCCCCAGCGGCGGCACGCCGGATCGTGTCAAAAACTTTCTCCACTGGCCTCAGACACTCCCCGGCACGGATGATATTCTCTACACCGCCTGGGACCCAGCAGCCAAACGGCACCGCGCCGTCATCGGCGGGCCTGATAAATCAGAATCCGCCAAACTCCCCCTCCTCGCCGATTCCCGCATCCTGTTTGCGCCCTCCACCATCACGCCCGGCGCCTCGTTTCTCCTCTATGTCAGCGGCGGGAATCTTGTCGCCAACCCTTTCGATCTCGCCCGCCGCCAACTCACCGGTGACGCTATCCCCGTCGTCAATCAAGTCTATTCATTCCTCCCCCTGGCCACCGCCGACTTTTCCGTTTCCGCCAACGGCATCCTCGCCTACCAGAAATACGCCGCCCGCTCCCAACTCGCCTGGGTCGACCGCGCCGGCCGCCGCCTCGCCACCGCCGGCCCCGCCAACGTCAATCTGAAATCCGCGCGCCTCTCACCAGATGGAAGGCACCTGGCCACTTCGATTTACGAACTGGAGACGAGTCTTCAAAACCTCTGGATCATCGACACAGTAACGGCAGCCGCAAAACAACTCACTTCGGCGTTCGGACTCCGCGATGCGCCCGTCTGGGGGCCCCATGGCGGAAAGCTCGCGTTCCTACATGGGTCCGGCGGCCGGACTCCCAAAATTGGAATTCGCGGCCTCGCCGAGAACGCCACAGAAGCCATCGAGTCCGAAGGCGGGTTCCAACTCCCTACTGACTGGTCACCCGATGGCCGTTTCATAGCCTTTTCCAATAACGGCATCGCCCGCCTGGCGAATGAAATCCAAGGCGATGTCTTTCTGATGGATTTGAGCCGCAATCGGCGAACCATCCCGCTACTCCATTCGACATTCCACGAAGGCAACGCAACCTTTTCGCCCGACGGCAAATGGCTCGCCTTTACTTCAAACGAATCCGGCCGGACTGAACTCTATCTCCAAGCCTTCACCGGCGGTGACAATCCCGCCGTTACCGGCGAGCGATTCCCCGTCTCCCGCGCCGGCGCCCAAGTCGTCCGCTGGCGCCGCGACGGCAAAGAAATCTTCTATCTTGGATTCGACGGCAAGGTTTACGCTGTTTCTGTGCAACTCGGCCAAAGGCCCGCCTTCGGCCCTGCCGCCCCGCTCTTCGAAATCAGCACCGAAGCCCGAGCCGCCATCCACGCCCTGGTCGGCTTCGACGTTTCCCCCGACGGCCAACGATTTGTCATCCCCACCGTCAGCGACGCCGAAGCCCCGTCCATCGTCGTCGTCCAAAATTGGGAAACCAGCCTGCCCGTGCGCCGCTAAGGTGCCGTGTTACTGGAATAATCCGATGCTGGATTTGTCCGAGGTCCGCGCCGCTGAGCCCCTCGGCAGAGCGCACAACAGACATTTAACTCCGGGTAGATCGAAAAGGTGGAGCCTTCCGCGGAGCGCTTCCAACGCCTGCTAGGAATTGCAGAGATCTTGCCGGATCGGCACTAAAACGTAATCCGTAAAGCCATCTGCCACGACCGCGGTACATCCTGCCCCGTTATCGTCCCAAACGCCGTGTTCGTCGGCGTCGTATTCGGCGCAAACAAATTCGGATGATTCATCGCGTTCAAACACTCCGCCCGGAACTGCACCTTCCATCGCTCCGTCACCGCGAAGTTCTTGATCGCCGACAAATCCCACCGTGACTGTCCATCTCCGCGAATCCCGCTGAACCGTAACGCCGACACCCGGTAGTTACTCGCTAGCGCCTGCGCATTGTTCCGGTTGAACCCGGCCGCCGTGTTAAACCACCGGTCCACACTCCGCTCGGATGCCGGCAGATTGATCGACTTCGTATCCCCCGTAAACAAAGTCCACACATCTCCAAACGCCAACGGCGCTCCGCTCTGCATTTGCATAACCCCGTTCAACTGCCAACCGCCCGCCACAAATTCCGCCGCCTTTGGCAACGCCGAACCCCAATGCCGTCCACGCCCCACCGGCAATTCCCAAATGCCGGAAACAACCAACCGATGCGGCCGGTCAAAATTCGAAAGGGACTCATACGGCACCGTGTCCGCCGCGTTCAAATACTCAATCGCCTCCATCGTTTTCGACCACGTATAAGCCAGCATCAATGTATAGCCCCTGGAGAAACGCCGTTCCAGCCGCGTCTGCAACGCGTGGTACCACGAATAGCCAGTCGGTACATTCACCGTCACCGCCCCGAACTGCGGATACGGTCGCAACAAATTCGCCCGCGAAGTATTCCGGCCATAAATCGCATTCGTCCCAAATAGCGGATTCAATGACTGCGCTCCCAGATAATCAATCGTCGCCTGGTCCCGACTCCCGGACTTACTCAAATACTGTACCGGCGTATTGTTCATGTTCTGATTGATTCCAATCCGTGTCCCCCGGCTCCCCACGTAGTTCGCCTCCGCCAGCCACTGCATCGGCAACTCCCGCTGGAATCCAAACGAAAACCGCTGCGTGTAGGCCTGCTTCCGCACCGGTTCAAAGTACGAAATCGCCTGCCCCAAATTCGTGCTCAACCCGCGGCTCGAACCCGACGGCGCAATCAGCCCGTTCGGGAATGGATTCGCTGTCGAGGCAATGAATGTCAGCCCGTTGTCCAACGACGCCTGAATCGGCGTCGATTGGCTGAACCCCGTTGCAATCGAATCCGTCTTATTCACTCCCAAAGTATCGAAAAACAGTCCATATCCCGTTCGCAGGACGGTCTTGCTCGACAACTGATAAGCCAGCCCAAACCGCGGCATGAAATTGTTCCTTTCCCCTCGCCAATACCCTCGGGGATTCCCGCCCTGCCCAACATAAGTCAACCCGCCCCGCACCCGGAACTGGCTCGCTGGCAGCTCCGCGATCGGTACCGTATAATTCGCCCTCGCCGCGGCCTCAATCGGACTCGCCGGGTCAAAAGCGAATGTCGCCACGGACCGGTCATACCGTTCCGTCACCGGCGCCTCCATCTCATACCGCAAACCCAAATTCACGACTAACTTGCGTGTAACTTTCCAGTCATCGTGCACAAACGCCCCAAACCATTTGTCCTGCTCCGCCATCAGTGCCGTGCGCGTCATGCTCCCATCGGGCACGCCCAACAGAAACGAGGCCAACTCCCCGCCCAACTGTGGCGGTGCCGCGCTATCCAACGGCCCCCGCGTGTAAGTCGAGCCAAACGCCAACTGCGGCGCCACGTCTAACGGGAACCGTCCCTGATTCTCTCGATACACTCTGTAATCCACGCCGAATCGAATACTGTGCGATCCCGTCATCTTAGTAAATGTCGCCCCGGTCGAGTGTACAGTCGAGTAATTCCCGCCATCCCCGGCCTCCCAATTCGCTAATTGCGTGAATGATCCCACCGTCACATTCGGAAACCGCGCCAGATCTTTCTGAACCGAACCCGCCAGCCGCGGAGAGAACCCCAGCGACGCCAAGTCAAACCCCTGACTGATATGCTTCTCCGTAAAGTTTGCATAAGTCAGCCCATACCGGACATTCATCAGGAATGTCGGGTTAAACACATAAACGTCATCCAGCGTCAGCCCCTTATTCTGCCGGTTGAGAATGATCCCATTCGCGCCCGTCGTGAAAACGCGGTTCTTGTCCTCCTGCCAGAAATCCGTCGAAAGTCGAACAAAAGCGCGATGATTCTCGCTGAACGAATGGTCCACGCGCATTAGATGCACCCACGTCTCCTCCAGCGCCTTGGTCGTTCGGAAATGGTTATTGCGCCCCTCTGTCGTTCCAGTCTGATTCGGTTCCGGCCAGAATTTCAGCATGTTCACCGCCACCGCGTCCAAACGGCTCGCCGGAATCAGATTGTTGGCGATCGGCGTTCGCGAAAATCGCCCGTTCGGCGCGGGAACCGTGGACAACGGATCATACACCTGATAGTTCGTCCCCAGCGCCCGTAACTCGCCTAAGTCCCCGCGTCGCATTCGATCCGTCGGCACCGTGTTCACAAATGACTGCGGCACGCCAAACTTATTGGCCTCGTAGTTATAAAACCAGAAAGTCTTGTTCTTTACAATTGGCCCGCTTGCCCAGCCGCCCCAACGATTGTCCTGATAGACAGGCAGCTTCTGCCCGGCGCGATTCTGAAAAATATTCGGCGCGTCCAGGGCCGAGTTCCGCAGCCACCAATACAGTTCGCCATGCAGACTGTTCGTGCCGCTCTTCGTACTGACATTCACCAGCGAGCCAATCGTGTGCCCGACGCTTGCGTCAAACGCCGCCGTCTGCACCTTAAATTCGCCCACCGCCGTCTGCGGCGGTATAAATCCCACGCGCCCCGAAGTACCCTGCGCCTGCGTATTCGAAACGCCATCCAATGTAAATTCGTTGTTATACTGCCCCGCGCCGTCGGTAGAAAACTGCGAATTCTTATTGATTGAAAATGACCCAGCCTTCGCCAGCCGCATGTCCGTCGAATTAATCACGCCCGGCGCCAACTGGACCAGCGTCATCGGGCTACTTCCAAAGCTCGGCAACTCCTGAATCCGGCGCTGATCGACGACCTGCCCCAGCGAAGCGTCGACCGTCTGCAACAACGGCGTATCGGCCTTAACCTCAACCGTCTCCGTCGTCGCGCCGATCTCCAACGAGATGTTGACCTCGACACTTTCATTCACCCGCAACTCAATCCCATCGCGGGAAAACTTCTTAAAGCCCTGCAATTCCGCTTGAATCCGATATGGACCCGGGAGCAGATACGGCAGCGTAAAATTCCCCGATTCGTTCGTTTTGGCAGCGGCGTTCACTCCGGTAGCGGTATTCCGGGCGTTCACCGCCGCCCCGGCGACAACAGCTCCGGACGCATCCGTCACCCGGCCCACTATCGTCGAGCGCGTCTCCTGCGCCGTCACCGCGCCCAAAGCCAAAACCAACAAAGACACCTTGATCAGCATGGCTGGCATTCTATTACATCGCGCAGCCCTCAACAACAGCCCTACTCCTTCG
>CAMDKT010000308.1 GCA_945900935.1 Candidatus Sulfopaludibacter sp. SbA3
GACCGCGCCGCCCTCGCCCGTTACGGCCTGCATATTGACGATGTGCGTCAGATGGTGGAGGCCGCGGTGGGCGGGCGGCCGGTGAGTGAACTGATTGAAGGCCAGCGCCGCTTCGCCATCGTCGTGCGCCTGCCCGAGTCCTACCGCGAACGCCCCGAATCCTTGGAGCAGGTCCGCCTGCAAGCGCCCGGCGGCGAGCGCGTTCTGCTCGGCCAGGTCGCCCGCATCCGCACCGCCCGCGGCCCTGAAGTGGTGAGCCGCGAAAATGGCATGCGCCGCATCGTCGTCCAGTGCAACGTCCAAGGCCGTGACTTGGGCGGTTTCGCCGATGAGGCCCGCCGCCGCGTCGCTGAGGAAGTGCAATTGCCCCCCGGTTACTTCATCGATTGGGGCGGCCAGTTCGAAAATAAAGAGCGCGCCCTGGGCCGCCTCACGCTCGTCTTTCCGCTCTCCATGGCGGCCATTTTCACGCTGCTCTATTTCACGTTTTACTCCATGCGCCAGGCCATGCTGATTCTCTGCAACGTCCCCTTCGCCCTCGTCGGCGGAGTGGCCGCATTGTGGCTCCGCGGCATGAACTTAAATCTCAGTGCCTCCATCGGCTTCATCGCCCTGTTCGGCGTCGCGGTGCTGAACGGCATCGTCATGGTGAGCCAGATTAACCGCCTGCGCGCCGCGGGAATGCCGGACGAAGAGGCAGTCCCCGAGGGCGCCACGCTGCGTCTGCGCCCGGTGCTGATGACGGCGCTCGTCGCCAGCCTCGGCTTCCTGCCCATGGCGTTGTCGACCTCGGCCGGTTCCGAAGTCCAGCGCCCGCTCGCCTCCGTCGTCATCGGCGGCCTGGCGTCGTCGACTCTGTTGACGCTTTTCCTGCTCCCGGCCATGTACTCCTGGTTTTCGCCGAAGACCGGAACCCAACGGTAATTCCACGACAGTGTTGCCCAAAACATTTCCTATCGGTAGTGTTTTGAGTTATGCGCGGCAGCCAATAGGCTGATTGCTGTTGGAGTAACGACTTTTAGAAGAGGCCCAAGAGCTTCTCATTCCGCTCTACTCTTCGGCGCTACTTAGGGAAGAGAGTACCCTCGGGTGGCGTGTTGTATCTCCTCCCGCTCGCGGGCGGCGATATCGGATCCGATCCCTTCGGCCGTCCTCTCCACAGCCTTGGCCGTCACCGCGAGATCGGCGAGTAGTTTCATCTGCCGGCGTCCGCGGTACGCCGGGAGAAGCTTTGGTGTTCTCTACGTCGAGTTCGATATCGGCCGGGAACTGGCCGCTGTGGCAGTGCGGGCACAGGCAGTAGGGACGAGACATGTCCCTCTTGCCAGCAACGGTGAGCAGCGATATGGCGCGCAATTCCTGGTATTGGGCCTGTCGACGCCGGGACTGGAAAATTGCAGAAGTCCGGTGAGGGTCGCCGCACCAGCCCGATGCATGGCCGAGCGCGCTACCATCTCGATGGCCTCCAGGTCGACAAGGCCCGTCTTGCGTTATTGGCGCGGCGTCTTCGCAGGGCCGCAACCGGCAGATCTTCTCATTCACTTCGACGAAATCGTGACCGATCTCCTGAAATTTCCGGAACTCACCCACTTCCCACTCGGCTTTCCGCACAGCCGCGGGCGTCGAAAGAGCCTCTGTTATTGTTTTGTCTTTGCGTTTATGAGTCAGGCGTAGGCTGGGTCCATGTCCAGGATCATCGCGTCAGTCGGTGTTCCGCAACGGCGAATCGCGCCCGCGATGGAACCGGGGCGTAAATCGCCAAGGGAGGAAAGAGAGTGGAGCAGATCCGCGCGGCGGGATTCAAGATCGGGGAGCGAGTACAGCATGAGGCCCCTTGCTGGATGTATATACTATTTCCAGAATAGGCAGGAAAAAAGGGAAAATCGTAAAAACATCATTTTGAGGTCGCCCCATCGAAATGGGGGCCTTGCCAAACTATCCCGGAAAGGGTAAACTCGTAAGTTGCGGACTGGTTCCGTAAGCGCTTTGGGTGTGCAGTCCCCCAACTTGCCCCCCGTAAGTAAAAAGAATCCAAATAAAGAACACCTGAAGAGGTTAGCGATGTACGCAGTTATAGAGACTGGCGGCAAGCAGTATCGCGTTGTCCCCGGCACGTCGGTGAAGATCGAAAAGCTGACGGGTGACCCCGGCTCCGAAATTATTTTCGACAAGGTGCTCGCCGTCGTCAACGACGCTGGCGAGTTCAAAGCCGGCAAGGACGCCGATGGCGCCAAAGTCAATGCCAAAATTGAAATCCATGGACGCGGCGAGAAACTTCTTGTTTTCAAGTTCAAACGTAAGAAACAGTACAGAAAAACCCAGGGCCACCGCCAGAGTTTTACACAGGTGATGGTTACCGGTATCGAAGCGTAAGGAATCAGCAGTCATGGCATCGAAAAAAGGTTTAGGCTCAACTAAGAACGGGCGCGATTCAAACGCCCAACGGCTCGGCGTCAAGCGCTTCTCCGGCGAAATCGTTACCGGCGGCTCCATTCTGGTCCGGCAGCGAGGGACACCTTTCAAGCCTGGCGAAAACGTCGGCCGCGGGTCCGATGACACCCTCTACGCCCGCGTGGCCGGCACCGTTGTTTTCCGGAATCGCGGTCGGATGGGGAAGTTCGTCTCCATTCAGGCTCCTGCAAACTAAGAGATCCTTCGGGAATTGTAAAGAAGCCGCCGCAAAAGGGCGGCTTTTCGTTTTAGTACACACATGTTTATAGACGAAGTAAAAATCTACGTAAAGGCCGGTGACGGCGGAAATGGCTGCTTAGCATTCCGCCGCGAAAAGTTTGTCCCCAATGGCGGACCCTCCGGCGGCGACGGCGGCAGGGGCGGCGACGTGGTCATCGTCGCATCTGTGCATTACAACACGCTTCTGCACCTCCGCTATAATCCGGAGCACAAAGCCGAACGCGGCGGTCATGGCGAGGGCTCCAATCGTACCGGACGGGATGGCGACGACCGCGAGGTCAAAGTGCCGGTTGGGACTATCGTCTACGACTGGAACACCGCCGAACAGCTATTCGATTTCACCGCCGCCGATCAGCGATTTGCTGTTTCCAAGGGGGGTAAGGGCGGTAAGGGGAATGCCCGCTTCGCCACTGCTTCGCACCAGACGCCGACCGAACATGAGCCCGGCGTTCCCGGCAAGGCACTCACTCTCCGGTTGGAACTCAAGCTTCTTGCCGACGTCGGACTGGTGGGTTTTCCCAACGCCGGAAAATCCACTCTCATCTCCCGCATCTCCGCGGCCCGCCCTAAAATCGCCGACTACCCCTTCACCACACTGGAACCGGGCCTGGGCGTCGTCCAGCTCCCCGATGACCGAACCTTTGTCGTCGCCGACATCCCAGGGTTGATTGAAGGAGCCTCCGAGGGCCATGGACTCGGAACGCAATTCCTCCGGCACATTGAACGGACTCGGCTGCTAATCCATATGGTCGATGTCAGTGACATCACCGGACGGGATCCGCGTCAGGATTTCGACATTATCCGTAACGAGTTATCCAGCTACTCTGAAGAACTCGGATCCAAGCCGATGATCGTCGTCGCCAGTAAGATTGACGCTGCCCAGGACCTGGATCGTGTCGAGGCCGTTCGCGCGATCGCAGCCGAACATGGGCTGGAATTCATGCAGATCTCCAGCGCCACCGGCGAGGGTCTTGAAGAGCTGAAAGAGACGATTTACACCCGTCTGGCGTCAACGCCCCGCTAAACAACCACCGGCTCAAGCCGGTGGGGTTGGGCGGCGACTCAAAGTCGCGGGACGCGGCTAAAGCCGCTGGAAGAATGCTAACGATGAGCGTGGTCGTTGCGCTGCGGGGAAGACAAGACTTCCGAACTCGCCGCTGATATAGCGCTTCGCTGTGCCCTGGCCCATTATCCTAACCCCGGCATAGCCGGAACCAAAGAGGACCCAAAATCGAAAAGTTGGAGGCCCTCGTAAAGTGCCTGCAAAGGTCTGTGGCTATTGGTCGCGGCGCATAGCGCGAAAAAGATCCTGCTAAGAATTGCAGCGATCCTATTGGATAGGTACTAAAAGCGGAGGAATTAGACCCCGCGCGTGGTACTCAAAGTATTTCCGCCGACCAGGAGTGTCTCGCTCCTGGCCGGCGGTGCGCGGTATCGTATTTCGTCTAGCAAGCCAGAAAAAAACGCTGGCCCGTCAGTTTAGTATTGGGAATCAACTCCCCGTTACTAGGTAGAGCGCGAATTCGGGAGAAACAGGTCCATAAATTCTAAAAAAAAGTTTTGACGCCAGGATTGGCGGCAAAAAACTGCTGGCCGGAGAGATTCTTGTAAACACTTCCGGCTATTTGCGCTGCGACCGGGCCATTTACAGCTTTTCCGCCGGTCAGTAGCACGACAACCACTAATTTATTATTCCCGACCTCGTTGAAGCTGCCGAACCAGCCTAGGTGTGTCGGCGTCGCCCGATCCGTACACGTACCCGTTTTCCCGAGGATGGGCTCATTGGGGTCATACTGCGCCCGACGCCCGGTCCCATACTCCACCGCGCCCATCATTCCGGGCTTAATCTCAGGAATCTCACCACTAATGTCGAGCTGACGTTTCACGCGAGGCGCGAAGTTCAGAAGTGCTGCCGCTGATCGGGGATATTGTAAGTGGTACATCGTTCCACCGTTCGAAATCGCCGACAACAATGACGCTAACTGCAATGCTGTCAACTGGATGCCTTCGCCGAAGCTGGTCATCATGCCAACGCCGCCAAACTTCGGCGGGGCTTCCGGCAATACGCCCGGCGTTTCGCCGTCGATTCCCAATCCGGCGCGTTCACCCAACCCGAACTGCTTTGCATAGGAGTAGACCCGGTCGAAGCCGAGTTTTTCTCCAACCCGCGCAAAATAGGGGTTGTTTGACTTCGCCAGCGCTTCGGTAAGATTGATGGACACGCGCCGGCTAAGCCGAATTGGCGTTGCCCGTTCCATAACGCCTTCGTGGAGACCTGCCAACGCGCAGACCAGTTTGATCGTCGAACAGGGCTGAAAGCTGCTGCCCAACGCCAGACGCTGATTGACGATCGTCAGGACTCGTCCCGTTTTTGGGTCCACCACCACAACGCTGCCGTTATACGGTCCCAACGCACTGACCGCCGCCTGACGAATGGTCAGATCCTCGCCCTCAAGCCTGTCGCCCGTCGTCGAATCGGCGAATGTCGGTTCCTTCCACGGGCCGCCGGAGACTACGCCCGCGCGTCCGGACCGGGACCTCGCCAATGCACGTTTCTTAGCCGCGACGGTTGCCGCGCGTTTTGACGCTGCCGCAGTCGTAGCCTTTGCGGTCGCTTTCGACGGCGTTGCATTTGCCGCCGGTTTTTTGGCAGGAACGGCCAATACGGGCAAGGCCGCCAGTAAAACAACGAGCATCGCCAGAACGATCCGCCATTTCAGCGTGAAAACACCCAAATCTGTCTTCAAAACAATAAACCTCTTCGTGTTGATTCGGACTCGAGACCGGCCTCACCGTGTGCTTGTAATTTTGCCCGACTCCTGTACGAATAGTCAAACAAATAATACCGTTCGAAACTTTATGCGGATGGCACCGCTTACCTATTGTATCGACAAGACTTGTGGCCACCAGTAGTGGAACTTGCGTGTTACCGGGATAAACCTAGGCGGCGGTCCAGCCGCCGTCGATGGAAACCACGCTTCCATTCACAAAGCCCGCCTCATCCGAGGCCAGATAGAGCGCCAGATTCGCGATCTCCTCCGGTTTTCCCAATCGTCCGATCGGCTGCCGGGAACTCAATTCCTGGCGAACCTTCTCTTTCTCGTGTTTGTGGTACTTCTCCAGATACCCTTCGACGAATGGAGAATCGACAGTGCCGGGGCAGATGCAGTTTACGCGGATTTGGGTGGGGTAATCCACCGCAAGTTGCCGGGTCATGGCCACGATGGCGCCTTTGGTAGCGCAGTACGCGAAACGTTTCTTAACGCCGATGAGTCCCGCGACCGAGCCGATGTTCACGATTCGGCCCTGGGATTTGAGCAAATGGGGCATCGCGAAGCGCGTAACGAGGTACGGACCGGTGACATTTACCCGCATTAAGCGCTCGAAATCGACCAGTTCAGTGTCTTCTACGCTACCAACAAGCCCGATGCCGGCGTTGTTAACGAGGACGTCGAGCCGTTCCAAGGTGCCGAAGAGCTCCCGGACCCCGGATTCATCGGTCACGTCGCAGTGGACGGCGCGGGCGCCGGCGAGTTCAGCGGCGAGCTTTTCCGCTCTTGGCATATCGATATCAGCGATCAATACGGAGGCACCGGCCGCCGCGAAAACGCGGCAGGCGGCTTCGCCGATACCGCTTGCACCGCCGGTCACCATCGCGACGCGGCCATCCTGACGAAAGGGAATTGTCATTTCTTCCACGATTGTATCCAAGCCGCGTTAGAATGACCCACATAGTGAGCCAAAAAAAGCACGTCCCCTACGTCCCGGTCGACCGGAAGATGGTCGAGTTCTCCTACTTCGCCGTGATTCTCGGCCTGGTGATGAGCGTCGTTCTCGGGGCGGCGAACGCCTACCTGGGCCTGAAGGCGGGCATCACGATCGCCGCGACGTATCCAGCGGCCGTCATTGGCATGGCGTTGCTGCGCTTTAAGCGGGGCAGCATTTTAGAGGAGAATTTGGCGCGGACGGCGGGCTCGATTGGCGAGTCAATCGCGGCGGGGGCGATCTTTACGATTCCGGCGTTTGTGATTTCGCGGGCGTGGCCGGAGTTTGACATCGCCCACGGATACTGGAAATCAACGGCGCTGATGCTGGTTGGCGGCGTGTTGGGCGTTTTGTTCGTCTCGCTGGTGCGACGGGTGATGGTGGAGGATGACGATCTTCCGTTTCCGGAATCGGTGGCGGCGGCGGAGATTCATAAGGCCGGGCAGTCGGCATCGAAGGCCGCGAAATTTTTGTTTATCAATATGGCGACTGGTGCCGCCGTTTACATTCTCGGTGTAATGAAACTGTTTGAGCCGGACCGCAATTTCATTTTTCAGATAGGAACGCTGGGGCGCAGCGTGGTGAAGCTGGGTTCGGACCAACGGGCGTTAAGCGTGGGCGGCGTCACGATGGCGGCCGCGCCATCGATCAGCCCGGCGTATATCGGCGTGGGCTACATTATCGGACCGAAGCTGGCGGCTTTGAACTTTTCCGGCGGCGTGCTGGCCTGGGGATTTTTGATTCCGATG
>CAMDKT010000309.1 GCA_945900935.1 Candidatus Sulfopaludibacter sp. SbA3
TTTCATTCCCTCCCTCACCGACCCTCAGTACATCATCCCGGGCAGCCGCAAAGACAAGCCAGGCCTGTCCGATACATTCCAGGCATTGCTTGTTTCAAACGGCATCAAGCTCCGCTACAGCGACGAATACGGCTCTGGGCTGGGACAATCGCAGAAGCATAACTTCGCACCCCGAATCGGCTTTGCCTATGCTGCCACAAGCAAACTTGTGTTGAGGGGCGGATACGGAGTTTACTATGGTGCCTTTGAAAACCGTGGTGGTTCTCCAAACCTCGGATACAACTATCCCTTCCAGTTCGATTTCAACTTCCAGCCCGCCAACGCCTGGACACCCGTCAAATTTGCCGACGGCAACATCGCCACTCTGGAGCGCGGTTTGTCGAGCGTACCCATGGATCCCCGACTCGTGAACGGTCGCTTCCTCAGCCTGCGCGGCATCGAATTCAAATACAAGACGCCATACACGCAAGGCTACAACTTCACAGTGCAATATGAAGCCATGAAGAATACAAGCATCGAAGTTGGCTATGTTGCCTCCCTCGGACGCCACCTGGAAACCTTCATGGGCTCAAACAATGTAATGCAGATCCTGACGCCCAGCGCCAATCCCCAACTCTTCATTCCGTGGCCAGACTTTGCCCGGGGCGCCTCCTATGCCAGCACCAACGGCAACAGCCATTACCACTCCATGCAGAACAAGTTCTCCCGCCGATTCGACAACGGGCTGAACTTCCTGATGACTTACACCTGGGCCAAGACCTTGACCAACGCCGGCGACCTGCTCAACGGTGGTAACGTCGGCGGCTTCCGCGGTCCTATGATTCCCGGCATGGGAACCAAGGCCGATATGGCTTTGGCCTCCTTCCATATCAATCACGCCTACACGTTTAACGGCAGTTACGATCTCCCCTTCGGCAAGGGCCGCAAGCTGATGTCTGCAGCCCGCGGCTTCAACCAGGCGCTCTTCGGCGGCTGGAGTATAAACTGGATCGCCTCCATGTATTCCGGTCAACCCCAAAGCATCGGATGTCCCGTTCCAACCACCGCCGGAGCAGGTTGCTTCGCCTTCCAGGTTCCCGGGCAAGACAAGTACATTGGCTCGGCGGACTCCTGGTATAACGCGGCGGCCTTCCGAAATCCTCCCGTGGCCACCCAAAACGGCCAGACCGATTATTCGCCCTTGGGTGGCCAGCGCACTCAGGTCACCGGCCCCGGCTACGCCAAAATGGATTTCTCGATGTTCAAAGATTTCCGCTTCGGCGAGCGTTACAGAATGCAATTCAGAGCCGAATCCTTCAATCTCACCAACACCCCAGCCTTCGCTAATCCATCCTTCACCAACTTCATCGACACCAGGAACTTTGGTCGCGTCACATCAACACGCAACTCGCCCAACGATGCCCGGCAGGTCCAGTTGGCTTTGAAGATGTACTTTTAATTCGTGATCAAATAGGGGCAAAGCGGATCCCGCGCTTTTTTTCGTTATGCTCAGCCGCGACTTTCTCAAACTGGCCGGACTCACGATCGCTCAGCGTATACTGCCGCCTGCCCTCATGAATATTTGGGCTCAGGCGGCAGATGCGCAAGCAAAAGGGCGAAAAGTAATTCTGGTCACCTTTGGTGGCGGAGTTCGAACGTCCGAAACATTTTCTCCAGCCGGACTGCGCAACATCCCACGTCTGGCAGAACTGCAGCCGCAGGGCTTTTTCTATCAAAACTGCCTCAATCAAGGCACCCTCTCTCATTTCAATTCAACAGCCAGTATCGTTACAGGAAACTGGCAGCGTGTCGACGACTTCGGCTTCGAGGCCCCGGCATCGGCAACGCTCTTTGAACAGTTCCGCAAAGCTCACAAGGCAGGGCCGCTCGACGCCTGGGTCATTGCCACTAACAAGAGCTTTGCCGCCATGGGTGCCAGCTCCCAAACCAGCTTCGGTCTGCCCTTTGGCGCCAACGTTGTCCTCCCAAAGCAGCTTCTTCTGGATGCGATCAACGATATTGTCAAGAAGCCCGATGCCGCCGATGTTGCCAACCGTGACGCCGTTCACCAACGCCTGACAAGCCTGCTCGAAGAAGGCTACGAAGGCGTCGGCTGGACCATATTCAAGGGCGGACGGCAGATGGACAAAAACATCCGCACCACCCTGACTCGCGCCCTCGGCGAGTTCATCAATGGTCCAGAAGTCCCCACCTCAGGCGACGAATTGACCTTTTTCATTACCCGCGAAGTCATGCGTGAATTCGCACCCCGGCTGCTTCTGGTCAATTTCTGGGATATGGATGTGGCTCACTGGGGCAGCTATTCCCTTTACCTCCAGGCCATCGCCAAGACGGACCGCCTGACAGGGATGCTCTGGGACGAGGTTCAGGCTAATCCCAAGTATCGAAATCAGACTACTGTGCTGGTCCTTCCGGAACTCGGCCGTGATGGCGACATGAATACTGCCAATGGCTTCTTGAATCACCGCTCTGGCGATCCATCATGCCGCAACACCTGGCTACTTGCATTGGGCGCTGGAGTCAACAAAGGAGCAACCGACAAGCCCATCCGCCATATTGATGTAGCCGCCACTGCCGCATCGCTGTTGAGTATCAAGCCGGAGGGCATGGCCGGTAGTCCGGCGCGTGAAATCCTCTCCTGATGCCTACCCCGCCCCGCTTCGATTTCAATCACGTTCCGGTTACTTTTGCCGCTTACTTTGTGGAACAGATTCGCGGATGGGATACGCTGTTTCCGGCCGAGCAGAACTACTTCGAGCGGCTAGCCGCCTTCCTCGAGAAGGCACCGCCTGAATTGTTCACCCCTCTCGGGCAACTCGAATCGCGGATGGGCGTAAACCTGCGTACTTGGCCCCGCGGTGGTTTCACGCTCGAACATGTCGATTTCCTCAATCGCAACCAGCTATACCCGGAATGGCGCCGTCTGGTGTCGGCCATCTTCGAATACATCGCACCTGCCCTCGATGCCGCTATTGAAAGCCGAACAAGAATTGTAATCGTACTTTCCCCGGCTGAGCTTCCGGTCGGGCCGGACCGCATGTGGACCCGGCTTACGGGGCGCCGCATTGCCCTTGCCCCACCAGACGACCTTTCGCAGTACTTGTCTCTACTCCTCACCGGTCAAGCTCAAACCAACATGGCCACCAGCCTTCCAAGCCTTTGCGCCTCCGCCCGTGGTCCGCATTCTTCGTGGACGATCGAAGCAGGCGACGGCTTGCACAGGTTGGCTACTGGCGGAACCAGCGTGAGCTATGAAAAACTCCTGCCTTACCGCCAGCGAGTCATGACTGAAATCCGTAAGATCGCCGGTCAGAGCGAAGTCCGTGGTCCGCGGGAGCTTGGGGCCAAGCTCAAAACCCTCCAGCCAAAAGTCAATGAGTATTCTTCCGACCAGGTCATGGGAGAATTCATCCGTTCCACTCTGCTTAATGGCAACGGTACGCTACTGTTCAACAACACTTTCGTCGAATGGGCCTGTGTCCAGGCACTACGCCGCGCTCGCCCGTCTTGTCTGGTCGCCAGCTTCGGCATCCGCAATAAAGTCAAACCCTTCAGCGGCCTCTTAATCTTTGCCGATCAGGAGCAATCCACCATAATCCCCACTCAGGCCGACATGTTCGGCTCTTACGTCGATCTTGAGGTCTTCTACCAGTACATCTGGCAGGAAGCAGGAAAATACGCGGAATACCGCGACAAGACTGCCTTCCTCTTCCTCGCCGAAGGCATGGATGAGATGTTTTTGATCGCTCCAGAATCCTTTCCACTCCCTGCGGATAAGGTTCCGCTCGATGCACTTCATGTCGCCTGCCGGAAATGGCTCGCGGTTTAGAAATCGGATCAGTCCGGCAGTCTTGGAACTGGGGTTACGGTTCCACACGACAATCGGCATCGAGCGAACTCAATATCCAGGCGTTCAGGACCGGCGCCTCCCTCATCGCTATCGATGAGCAGAATGCGCCTTTCGGCCTCATGGAATCCGCCGCCCCAACGAGCGAACTCCATTTTTTCACCGCCATCCGCGGTGGCTCATGAACTTGTGCATCCAATGGCTCCGATATTCCTCAACCGGCATCCTTCCGAAGTCATAATCTCTTTGGGAAGGATAATAGATAATATGAGTCTTGAAAGTGACTGCTCTTTTTGTCGACCATGAGAACCGCTAAGTTTCTGCTCCTGGCTGATCTGTTGTTATGTACTCCTGCGCGGGCGCAGATCACCAGTGCTCCAGAGTTCAAATCAGATCCGGTATTCCAGAAGGGCCGTTCGGCGGCAACTGTGGATGGAACATCCCATGCTTCCGCAGAAAAGTCCCAGGTGAATGCCGAACTTTTGTCGCGCCTCAACCGGCTCAGTGGCCATGAAGGAGGGATTCGACTGATTGAGGCGAAACTGCTGCCGGCCGCCGAAGCCTGGTTCCGCGAGCGCAGACTCCCAATAGGTGTTGCAATGGCGCTTTTCTTTTCCGGGCAGGAATCCGAAAGTGTGCGCCAGTTGATTTCGATTGGCCGTTCCAGGCCCAATTCCGTCACAGTCGTTCCCTTCCTCGCCGAAGCGGCGGTTTTGGTGCCGCCCCTCACCGCGTCTGCACTTGATGTCATCGAGAAGATCTCCGGCAAGAATCCAGCCAGCAGCGAAGCCTACTATTACCGCGCACGACTGCTCCATCACATGCCCGAAGCCGAGAACGACGCTCTGGGCGTAAAAGCGGTTGACCTGCTCAAAAAGTCGATCGCACTCGACCCTGCCGCCACTGCACCGCTTCTCGAATTGAGCCGAATCTATGCCTCCACTGGAGATCGTCCCGCGGCTATTGAGGCCCTTGAAAAGGTGCTCGCGAATGACCCCAATCACTTGATCGCGCATTATCGTATCGCTTCGCTTTATCGGGTAACCGGGCAGCAGGAGAAAGCACGCAGCCACATGATCGAATTCCAGAAGCTACGGCCGAAGGGGAACTAAGAATTGTGGCAAGAAGAAGCCAAGCTGTCATGACACGCCGCCACCTGTTTGCACTTTCTTGTCTGCTCACGCCGCCACTTCGTGCTGAAGCCATTACTTATCGCAACAACCCGCCGTACTTTCCCTACTTGCCCCTGATTGAAGGCGGGCATGATGAGTTCCCGCCCGATCCTGTCATGCCGCGCCGGCCAGCCAGGCGTGACGGAAGGTTCGCCGACATAACCGGAACTGTGCTTGATTCCGAACAACTTTTCAAAGGCATTCCCTATTGGATGGCCCGGCTTGACGCTTCAACAGGAATCGATCTCTATGGCAACAACGGGATCGCCGTTGGAGATATCGACAACGATGGCCGAGATGAAATTTATGTCTGCCAGCCTGCCGGACTCCCCAACTTGCTCTACCGCTGGCAGGACGAGAAGCTCGTCGAAGTCTCCGCGGGCGTTGACATCGAAGATGACACCTCGGCCGCCCTCTTCCTGGATCTCCGCAATCTCGGTCGACAGGATTTAGTAGTCCTGCGCGGTTCAGGCCCGCTGCTCTTTCTCAACGACGGCAAGGGGCGGTTCACACCCTCACCAGACGCCTTCCGTTTTGCACAACCGCCGCAGGGTGGATTCACGGGCATGGCCGCAGCCGATTACGACCGCGACGGCAAACTCGACCTCTACCTCTGCACCTACAGCTTTTTTCAAAGCGAAGCGCAGTTTCGCTATCCGGTTCCTTACTTCAACGCACAAAACGGACCACCGAACTTTCTGTTCCGAAATCGTCTCAACCCCGACGGCACTGGTTATTTCGAGGACACAACCGTCTCATCAGGCATCAACGAGAACAACAATCGATACAGCTTTGCGCCATCATGGTGCGATTACAATGGCAGCGGCTGGCCGAGCCTCTATGTCGCCAATGACTTCGGACGCAATAACCTTTACCGGAACGAGAACGGCAGGTTTCGCGACGTAGCCGCCGCAAGCGGCGTCGAAGACATCGGCCCAGGCATGAGTGCCGCCTGGTTCGATCAAAACGGCGATGGCCATCCGGACCTTTACGTTGCCAACATGTGGACCGCAGCGGGCCAGCAGATCGTCCGCCACAAGAACTTCCCTTACCCACTCAGCGAAACTTGGCGCGGTCATACCAAAGGCAACAGCTTTTACAGAAATCTGGGCGAAGGCAAGTTTCAGGCCGAAACACGCGGCATCGAGATGGGCCGCTGGGGTTGGTCCGCCGACGCTGCTGATTTCGACAATGATGGCCGTGCGGAGTTGTTTCTCACCTGCGGCATGATCACGGGCCCGAAGCAGCCAGATCTGGAGGGATTCTTCTGGCGTCAAGTTGTCGCCAAGACTCCGGCCACCGCCATGGCTTCCGGCCCTTACGAAAACGGTTGGAACGCCATCAACCAATTCATCCGCGAGGGTTACAGTTGGAATGGCAATGAGCCAAACGTCTTCTACGTCCCGGACGGGGACGCTTACCGTGACGCTTCCGTTGAATCCGGACTGGCCTTCTCCGGGGATTCGCGCGCCTTCGCTATCACCGACATAGATGGTGACGGTTGCCTCGATCTCCTGGTCAAGAGCCGTCTCGCACCTCAACTTCGCATCTTTCAGAATCGCGCGGGCCAGCCTCGCCAGCGGATTGCGTTCCGCCTCACCGGAGCAACGTCAAACCGCGACGCAATTGGAGCGCGCATCTCGGTGGACGGCCAGACCAAGTGGATTGCGGCGGGTTCGGGCTACCTGTCGCAGCACACCAAGACTTTGCACTTTGGACTGAATGCCAATACAACTGCGCACTCGATCACTATCACCTGGCCGAGCGGCCGCGAGCAGAAATTCGAAAGCTTGGGCGCCAATGCGCTATACGAAATTCGCGAAGGGGGTCCGCCACAACGGCGGCCTTTCGCAGCTCCTGCTTCCATCCAGGCCCGCGAGGCTGCGGCTGACAACACACCACGCTTGCAAGATACCTGGTTCCTCGAGCCGGTTCCGCTTCCAGAGTCTGGCAAAGGCCCAGGCCTGTTCATCCTGCGCACAGCCAGCCCCGATCTTCTTGCGGCCTACTCACTGTTTCGCCGCTACCTCTTCGAATACCGCGCCCCCTTGGAACTGCCACTGTCGCTCTTGCTCAATTCCGAGGGGCACGCGATCAAGATCTACGCCCGGCCTCCGTCCGATGCACAGGTGAGGGCGGATCTGGCAGCCCGGCGCCCCCCGGCACAAGCGCGCCGGGACTTCT
>CAMDKT010000310.1 GCA_945900935.1 Candidatus Sulfopaludibacter sp. SbA3
CAGATCCTTATCCTTAAGTCCCTCTGGATTCGGCGGCCGGTAGCTCATTCCCCGCGCTGGGTTTTTTCTATCGGCCTGACGCCAAGCCCGATTCCCGCTCGTGTACGAATCGCCGATATTTAGCCACAGACTACCGTCTGGCCGTAGCACTCGTCTTACTTCTCGAAAAACCGCGACGAGGTCGCGAATATAGTCGTCGAGTTCAGATTCCGCCCCAATCTGCCCAGCGACACCATAGTCGCGTAAGCCCCAATACGGCGGGCTGGTGATTGCGCATTGAACAGTATTGCCTGGAATTGTCGTTAGTACCTCGCGGCAATCCCCCACGAGAACCTGGCAATCGCCGTGCGTCCTATACTCTGCGTTAGTTCCGACAACTGTTCCGGTATTTGTACTCATCGCTGTCCATGTCGACCAGATCGACAACATTCTTCTTCATAAGAGCCTAACACAAGAATAGATGATATATCAATAGATGAATCATCACTTCTGGCCTCGAAGTTCCTTTTCGAACTCAGCACGGTTGTTCTCCGCCAATTCAGCGATCAACCTGCTAACCGATGCTCTTCCGCCAGAGTCCTGTGCCCGATGGAACGCAACCGACCTAAGAAGATTCCACGTCGACTTCGGTATGTGAATCGCGGTTGTTATTGTCTCTGGAGGTTCCTTCGGTAACGATCCGTCAAAATCCCCCCCCACTTGTGCTTCTGAACGTCCGCTGAACGCCGATGATGGTCGCTTTGCCATGTTTTCCTAGAACTTCGTCACTTGATGGACCCTACTTTCGTTAGTATACCTCCCGGAGGAATCGCCACCGTGCTCTAGGACTAACGGTTGAAGTCCTGTTGATGCTTAGAGTCCTACACCAAAAAAGCCCGGCCGGCTCAACTAAGCCAACCGGGCTTCCCGAATTTCAGCACACCTGCACGCTAGCCGACCAAAGCGCCTGCCTGGCGATGCAAAAGATCATTCATCTGATCTTTCAAATGCAGCTTCAACTTTTTCAGCCGCACTTCTTCCATCTGCTCGTCATCGCTCAGGTGGGTCATCGCCTCGAGCTGCTCCAGCCGCCGGTCATAGTCACTATGCCGGGACGCCAGTTCGCGATACTCGTCGCTAGACGCCATCAGATGCGCCTTCAATTCTTCTTGCGTATTGAGCTCCATTGGGTACCGTCTCCTTTGGCAGGCTACCAACGCCTAGGCCTGAATTGGCTTGGCGGGGTAGCCCCATTCGAAATGTCCTTTATGGACACCCCGAACCTATCACTTTTGCAACGCCATTACAATCCCATCTTCGTCCGGTAATTGATAGTACCCGCGTCGCCTCCCGATTAATGTGAATCCACTACCCTCATACAGCGCCCGCGCCGCCGCATTCGACTCCCGAACCTCAATGAATATGCGCCCCGCAGGCAATGCTCCCAACAACTCGTCCGCTACGCCCCGTCGTCGATACGCCGGGTCCACGGCGATGTTCAACAACTCCCATTCGCCCTCCCCAACGCCCCGCCATACCGCGAATCCGGCCACTTCGCCGTCAATCTCCGCCACAATATACGAATAATCCGAGACCGCCCACTGCGCCGCCTCCGGCGATGCAGCCTGAATCTCCGCAATCCGGGGCAAGTCCCCAAAAACACCCGGCCGAATCACAAAGACCTCCACATCTCCGCCTGCGCGCGCCCAATCGCCGTCCAGTCAAATTCAGCCTCCGCCAGCGACCGCGCCGCCACTGCCAACCGCCGCCGTAACCCCGCGTCCCGCAGCAGCAAGATCACCGCCACCGCAAACGCCGCCGCGCCGTCCGCAATCCAAACCGTCTCGCCATGCCGCAGTCCCAACCCCGCGCATCCGCTCGTCGTCGATACCACCGCTCGCTCCATCGCCATCGCTTCCAAAACCTTTAGATTTGTCCCCGCGCTCACCAGCGTCGGCGCCAAAACTAAACTAGCCGCTCGATACATCGGCACCACATCGCTAACAAAGCCATGCACCGTCACGCCATCGCCCGAGCCCGGCGCATCCGCCCAATACCGCAAATAATCCGGCCCCGCCACCACTTCCAACGAAACGGAAGGCAATGCCTGACGCACGACCGGCCAAACTTCTTCAAAGAAAAAACGGAACGCTGTCACGTTCGGAAAATGTCGAAACGACCCGACAAACAACAGCCGCAATCCTACCGGTTCCGCGCACGGAACGAACCGCGCCAAGTCCACGCCATTCGGCAAAACAACAACGTTCGCTCCACCCAGCAACAAGGCATCCTTCTCCGCCATCACCACCACCCGCCGTACGCGCCGAGCCGCCGCCCTTTCAAAACGCCACCACCGCCACCAGTCCCACCACGCCCCAAATCGAAATCGCCGCTCCGCCAACTGCGCATACAAATCGAAGGTGACATCATGCTCCACCAGCACGTCGCCAGTGTACGGCGCCAACTGCGTATACTCCGCCTGCACCAGCGAAAAGCCAAACGAAACGCCATCCGCCTTCAGCCGTTCCCGCAACGCCCGCGACCGGAACTCCCGAACCTCGGGCGGATCCAGCGACGCCCAACGCGGCTCCCGGTACCGGGGCAGTTCAAACAACACCGCCTGATGCACAAGCTCCAACACCGGCCCCGGATTGGCCTCCGCCCCCGGCTCCGCAAAGCAGTACAGAAACAAGTCAAAATCCCGCGAAGCCTCCCGCAGCATCGAGTAAATCCGCACCGCCCCCCCATGCCCCAACGGCCACGGAAAATACGGTGAAACGACCGCTACGCGAGGCCGCGCCCCCAATGGCCTTCCCGCCAACGTAACCGATGCCGAAGCCTCCCGCGACCGCTCCCTTGCCCACGGCCACCACCACGGACGAAGCCATATTCGGTCCAATTCCACGCCGCGCCAAAACAGCCACGAAGCAATCCAAGTCGAAGCCCGCAAATGATGCCGCTCACCCCGCGCATTGAACGCCAACAACCGCCCCGGAGCCGTCAATACCGCCAGCCGGACTAACGGATGCGAACCCAGCAAAAACGGCGCCAGCCCCACCCGCTTCCGCCCCAACCCTCGCCGCAATTCAGCCCGTCCGTTAACCACTAAACAAGGCAACCCCGCAATCGCGGAACCCCAACAAACCACCAAATGCTCCCGCCCCGGTTCCAACGTAGCAATCTCTTCGTACATTGCCTTCACCCGGCCCTCCGGCCCCGAGGCAAAATGCAAAACAATCGCCTCCGCGTCCTTTCCCAAAAGCCGCCAGAACCACTCCTTCATCACCGCTCCCGCGTCAAATACAACACGCCGGCGCCCAACAACGGCATCAGCGCCAGCGCCAGACAAACCGGAGCGAATCCCTGCCGGTCCACCACATATCCAATCGCCGGCGAGATAAAGGTCTGCATCAACCCGTAAGCGCCCGTCAGCGCCGCTCCCGCGAACGCCGCCCTCTCAACCCCAAATAAATCCAGTGGTAACGAAAACAGATTCACACTCATCATGGTCGTACACGAATAGCTGATTCCAATGCATAACGCCGCCAGCATCGGGCTCCCCGCAAACGGCACGAGCGCCGTCGCCGCCGCCACCGCCACCGCCCCGTAAAGAACCGCCCGCCGCCGCGAGTCCGCCACTCCCCCCGTCAGCTTCATCGATATCGCCCCGCCAAAGATTCCGCCCACCGCCCCCACCAACGGCGGTATCCACGCCAGTGTCCGGTTCACCACGTCCGCCTGCATCCCCCACGTCTTCACCAAATACGGCGTCGTCCAATTCGACCAAAGGCTATACCCCGTCATCACCAGCATCGTCGCAAAAATCAATCCCCAAAAAACCCGCGATCCCAACATCTCCCCCACCGCGAACTTCCGCTGCCCCGGGTCCACTGCTTGCCGCGGCGCTGACCGTGCCACAAACAACCACAACGGCACCCAAATCAACCCCAACGATCCGGCCGCCAAAAATGCCGATCGCCATCCAAATCGCGGCTCCATGAACCCTGCCAACAACGGTGCCGCGATCATCCCGATCGACAGCCCCACTTGGCTCACGCCCTGCCCCAATGCCCGTTCCCGAGGCTCCAAATACGTCGACATCGCCTTTCCCGCCGCCGGCACACCCCCGCCCTGCGCCGCGCCTAATAAAAACCGCGATGCAATCAACCCCGTCAAGTCCCGCGCCCACCCCGTCCAAACCGTCGCCGCCGACCACGCCCCCACCGCCAACGACACCCCCGCGTTCAACCCGATCCGGTCAATGAGCAACCCCATCAACGGCGCCGATATCGCATAGACCAACGAAAAATACGAAACCACCCGCCCGTAATCTTCATAACTCCATCCAAACTCTCCGCGAATCGCCGGTGCCAGCGCCGAAAACAACTGCCTGTCCAAATAGTTCAACGACGACGACAACACAAACACCCCAACCGCAATCCATCGCCCGGGAATCTTCATCGGTCTCCCGCAAAATTGACCGTCGAAATCTCGCCCGTTGCCTTCAAATACTCAACCGAAACCATTCGCGGCGACTTCTGCAAGCCGCACCCTAAATCCACCGTGCCATTCCCCGTGACAACAATCTTCCCCGCGTCCTTGACCTTCAATAACGTAGCCGTTTTCAAATCCGCCCCAATCGCCAGCCGCATCTGATTCCCCGCCAAACAATCCACCCGCAACAACTTCCCCTGCAAGCTCGCATCCGGCTTCGGCCCATCCCACCAATCCACTACTTTCCCCGTCGATGGACCCGCCCCCGCATTCGCCTTGGCTTCCGCCTCGCGGATTCGCGTCTTCGCCTCGTCCTTCAATTTTTGCAACTCCCGCGCCTCGGCCTCCTGCACCTTCCGCCGTTCCTCCTCCTCCGCCTCCACACGCTTCCGGTCCGCCGCCAGCCGTATCTCCTTCAACGCCGCCCGCTCCCCAGCCGAAGCCGCCGCCCGCTCCGCCCCAAACCACATCCTCGCCGCTTCCGCTGGCAACTCCGCAGCCTCAAAAGCCTCTGCCGCCAGTCGCCACAATCGAACTTCCCGAGGAGCAACCTCCGCCGCTTTCCGGTACCGTTGCGCCTTGTCGGAAAGCCTTTCTTCATGCCGCGCCAGCAGCTCATGCGGCTGGCTCCAACGCGGATTCATCCGCCACGCTTTCTCCAAGGATTCCTTGGTGTCCAACGCCGCCAACGCCCGCGCTCCCCGAGGCGCTGAAGTCCCGGCAATGTCCGCGAGGAGCAACTTGCCCTCTTCCGGCTCCAACTCCTCTCCCCGTATCCGCCGCGGATCCATCGGCTTCCCGCTCAACGCAATGGTCGGGAAATCGCCCTTCGCCAAATACGCCCCCGCCTCTTTATCGAAATCCCGCTGCAACATCCCCACCGTGTTTCGCCACGCCGCGTCCCCGTCCACGCCCTTCCCAAAATTCGAAAGCAGCACGCGCGCCGATCCGCTGAACCGCGTATCCGTTAATAAAAGATGCATTCGAGCCCATTCCAAGTCTTTTACAGACGGTGCCGCCCCCAATGTTACCCGAGGCCCATGCACTTCCAAAGTGCTGAACACTCGCGCCACTCCGCGTTCCACGCCCGCATCCATCGTCGTCGTGTTCTCCTTCACCAACAGCAGCGTCAATGCCTCCATCGCCCCGGCCGGCACCGGCCCCGCCGGCAGCTCCAGCAAATACGAATCCCCCGCCAACCGGATAGACCCAACCTCCGCATGGTTCTTTCGCTGCACTACCGCCACCGGCCACAACGGCGTTAAGTCCTTGCCAAACTTCTCCGAAAGCGCATGCCGCAATTGCGCCAAAGCGACGACCGCCTCCCGCGCCTCTTTCTCTCCGGCATTCGTGAATACCGTAAAAGGCGCGCTCCGGTACGCCGTCCACTTCTCGGCCGCCACCGCCTCCGTAACCAGCGCTATCAAACACAAAAACCGCTTCACAGCACTAGCATATCCCGCTACAATACCTTTCAAATGGCCAAGACGATCTGGAACCCCGCCGAGCGCCAGGCGCTACTGAACCGCTTCGACTCTATCAAGCCAAATCAAAGCCCTCTCTGGGGCAAAATGACGGCGGCCCAAATGCTCCGCCATTGCACCCTTCCCTTCTTCGCCGCCATGGGCGAATTCCAGATCACGCACAAGAAAACATTCTTCCGCTTCTGGCCTATAACCAAGCTGATCATCTACGTTCTTCCGTGGCCCAAAGGCGCTCCTACCGCACCCGAATTCATCATCACGGACGACGGCGACATCGCAGAGCGCCTCCCAGCGCTTCGAGCCGCGATTGACAAGTTCGTCTCCAAAGGCGAGTCCCAAACTTTCCAGCCCCATGCCGCCTTCGGCCCTCTATCCGGCACCGATTGGGGGGCACTCATGCACCGCCACCTCGACCACCATCTCACCCAGTTCGGCGCCTAAGCGCGATCTGATGGCCGTTACGGCCAACTGCCAACCATCAACCGGGCTTCAAAGATTCAACAAAATTCTCACGCGGTCCTCAACGGCGGCCAACGTCTCCCCTGACACCTTGCCCCATCTGGTTTTGAGCCGCTGCTTCGAAATCGACCGGATATCTTCGCACTTGATAAAGCTGACGTCTTTAAGACCGCCTTCCGGAGGCGCGACACGCACATGGGAACCGATGTTTCGTTCCGTTCGAGTGATCGGAACAACAATCACAAACTCGGCGCGACTCTGATTGAATCGGTCATCGGAGAAAACCAGACAAGGCCGCTCGCCGCCTTGTTCGCGGCCGACAATTGGGTCAAAGCGCCACGGGCCGGATCCAAAACAGACTGGCTCATTCACCGTCCAATCCGTCCATCAGCGCGGTATCCCACTCTTGCCGTTCGCCCAGCTCTTGCTTCCACGCTTCCGGATCGGCCTGCAACCGGCTATAGGACTCGTTCAACGCCCGAAAAAACGTATCGCGCCGGTACTGCTCAATCGCCTTGTCCAGGACGGCCTGCATTGGTTTGCCTTCCCGATTGGCCAGTTCCCGCAAAGTTGCTTTGGATTGGGGGCTGATGCGAATGTTTGGACTTTCCGTGGTCGTACTCATTCCGAGACGATTCTACCATGCCACCATTCTGCTGACTCCGCAGAGTCTTGTCTCATACAAGATGAGCCTGAAGGAAAGGGTGATTCTCACACAAGATGAGCCTGAAAGCGGAAAGGTGGTGCAAGCTGGGGATTGATTATCAGCATGCAAGGTGGCGAAAT
>CAMDKT010000311.1 GCA_945900935.1 Candidatus Sulfopaludibacter sp. SbA3
GGAAGAGATTATGCGACTGGCAACACTGCCGTCGTCTGGCACGGAGTTGGAGCTATGAAGACCGTTCAGCGGCTACTGCCGTTCATTACGTTGATCATTCTGGTGGTGGCGCTTTCGATTGCGACGCCGCACTTTTTGACGGCGACGAATTTATCGTCGGTGGTGCGGCAGACAGCGGTGTTCAACATCATGGCGCTGGGGATGACGCTGATCATTATTTCCAGCGGCGTGGATCTGTCGGTGGGCTCGATCCTGGCGATGGGCGGGCTGATGGGCACGATGGCGATGTCCAAGGGGCAGCCGATTCTGGTGGGCGTGCTGGTTGGGATTTTGACGGGCGGGCTGTTTGGGTTGATCAACGGTCTGGCGATTACGCGGCTGAATATCAGCCCGTTTATTGTGACGTTGGGGACGATGGGGATTGTGCGCGGGCTGGCGCTGGTGGTGTCGAACGGACTGCCGGTGCATGAGATCCCGAAAGGGTTTTCGTATTTGGGCGAAGGGACGGTGGCGGGCGTGCCGTTCGTGTTGTTGCTGCTGGTGGCTTGCGCTCTGTTTGTACACTTTTTGCTGGACTATACGCGGTTGGGACGGTATACGTTTGCGATTGGGAGCAACGTGGACGCGGCGGTATACGCGGGCATTCCGGTGAAGTTTCATACGACGATGATTTATGGGATCGGCGGTTTGTTGACGGGACTGGCGGGTATGATTGAAGCGTCGCGATTGATGACGGGACAGCCGACGGCGGGACAGGGGTATGAGCTGCAGGCGATTGCGGCGGTGGTGATTGGGGGCGGGAGTTTGCGGGGCGGCGAGGGGTCGGTGGTAGGGACGTTGATCGGCGGATTTATTATGGGACTGTTGTCAAATGGATGCGATTTGCTGGGAATTAATCCGTATTGGCAGCAAGTGATTATTGGCGCGGTGATTATTTTGGCGGTGAGCGTGGATGAGTTGCGGAAGCGGCGGGCGGTGTAGACTATGGTAGACTAGGCTTAGTCCATTATGCTGGCCACCAACATTCACGATGCGAAGACGCACTTTTCCAAGCTCATCGAACGGGTGGGTGAAGGCGAAGAGATTATTATCGCCAAAGCGGGCAAACCTGTGGCCAAACTTGTTCCTTACAAAGAGGCTCAAGCGCCGAAACGCAAGCCGGGCGCATGGAAGGGTAAAATCTGGATGAGCCCAGACTTCGATCAACCCGACGCCGAGCTTGAGGCCTTGTTCTACGAGGGCTCGATTGAACCTGCTCCTTGACACGCACATCCTGCTTTGGTGGCTGGGCGGCAGCCCGCGCCTATCAAAAAAAGCGAAAACAGCCATAGAGGGAGCCGAGACGGCGTGGGTGAGCGCCGCCACGGGGTGGGAAATCGAGACGAAACGCGCGCGCGGCCGCCTCGAAGCGCCGGAAAACCTGGAAGAAACATTGCGCGCGGGCAATTTCTTGCTGCTGCCATTGAGTATGGCCCATGCCATCGCCGCGGCCAGGTTGCCCATGTTTCACCGCGATCCGTTCGACCGGATGCTGGTCGCGCAAGCGGGCATCGAATCGCTGGTGCTTCTCACCGCGGACAGGCAATTGGAGGCGTACGATGTGCCAGTGATTGTTGCGTGAACTTGCGCGCCCGGCGCTAAATTGGGTTTTAATTGAAGCATGGCCGAACCTCCGATCTCCCGTTCCACGCTGTTGACGCATTTTGACTACACGTTGTGGGCTTCGTCCAAGTTGCTGGACGCGGCGGGGCGGTTGACCGCGGAAGAATTAAGGCGCGATTTGCAGGTGTCGCATACCTCGCTGTTGGGGACCTTGCAGCATATTTATTACGCTGATCGGATTTGGCTGTCGAGGCTGGAGGGTCGGACGATGGCGTCCTTCGTGGATCCCGAGCCGGGGCCGGATTTAGATGCATTGAAAGAGCATTGGCCGGTGGTAATTAGAGGGCTGCGGGATTTTGTGGGGCATGCGCCAGAGGGGTTGTTTGAACAGGATTTGCCGTTTAAGCGGTTGAACGGCGACACGCAGAGCATGGCGCATTGGAAGGTGCTGCTGCACATCGTGAATCATGCGACTTTGCATCGCGGGCAGGTGATGGGAATGTTGCGGCAATTGGGGCATGTGCCGCCGGGGACGGATTATTTGTTTTATCATTTGCAGATATGACGCGCAGAGAGTTGATGGCGCTGGCAGTTTTGCAGCCGCGGCTGGCGGCGGCGAACGAGCGGATAAACGTTGGCTTTATCGGCGTTGGCGGGATGGGCACCAACCGTTTGAACGGGTTTCTGCGCCATGCCGATATGAATCCGGCGGCGGTTTGCGATTTGGATTCGACGCGGGTGGATAAGGCTGTCGAGCGGGTGAGGGCCGCGCGCAATACGACGCCCATGGTCTTTCGCGATTACCGGAAGATGCTGGAGTCCAAGGACATTGACGCGGTGTGCATTGCGACGCCGGACCACTGGCACGCGCTGCCGCTGATTCACGCGGCGAAGGCGGGGAAAGATGTGTTTGTTGAGAAGCCGCTGAGCTATTCCATCGGCGAGGGGCGGGCGATGGTGAGGGCGGCGCGCGCGGCGAATCGCGTGACGCAGATGGGGAATCATATTCACAACGATCTGCCCAATTACCGGCGAGTGGTGGAGCTGGTTCGGTCAGGCGTGGTGGGGAAGATTCAGCGGGTTTCGATTTGGAAGACTTCGGAGACGAAGGGGCTTGGCGTTCCGGCGGACGGGGCCGCGCCGAAGGACTTTGATTATGAGTTCTGGCTGGGACCGGCGCCTCGGCGTGCTTATAACCCGAACCGGTCGCACTTCAACTTTCGGTTTTTTTGGGACTATTCGGGCGGGAACTTTATCGATTTCTGGTGCCACATCACGGACGTTGTGTATTGGGCGCTGGATCTGAAGGCACCGAAGTTTGTGTCGGCGTCGGGGCGGCGGGATCTGACCGATGACAATGCCGAAACGCCGAACTTAATGGAAGTGCAGTATGAGTTTCCGGGTTTGAATGTCGTTTGGAGTTTGAATCCGCAGGGGCCGCCGGGGTTTGAGAACTGGAATATCGGCGCGGCGTTCCAGGGAACGGATGGGACGATCGTCACCAATTACGGGGAACACAAAGTGTTTCGGAAGGGGAAGGAAGTGACGGATTTTGCGCGGCCGGAGCCTTCGATTCCCGATAGTCCGGGGCATATTCGGGAGTTTTTGGATAGCATCAAGAGCCGTAAATTGACGACTTGCGATGTGGAATACGGGCATCGGTTGACCAAGGGCGGACACCTGGGAAATATTGCGCTGCGGACCGGGCGGCGGATTCAATGGGACGACGCTTCCGAGAAGATTGTTGGGGATAAAGAGGCGCAGAAACGCGTGACGCGGCGGTATCGGAAGCCTTGGAAGTTAGGGTAATTATTTTCCGTCGACGGAGAAGGCGAGCAGGACGTTGCCGGGCATGCCGCCCCAACTTCCGTAGCCGGAGTTGGTGAAGAGCATGGCATTGGCGATGACGGGGCCGGGGCCGTCGATGGAGCCGCCGTTGGCTTTTGCGCCATTGGTGGTATCGAATTCGCGGGCGGTGTCGAAGTCCCAGATTACTTGGCCGTTTGCGGCGGAGAAGGCGCGGATGTGGCCGTCAAGCGAGCCGGCGAAAATGGCGGTGGGCGTGGCGGAGACGGCGGCGGAGTGGCCGGGGCTGCAGCGGGGTTTCCCTTCGGCGCAGGGAGCGGGCAGGGCGGTCCAGATTTTTTCGCCGGTCGTGAGTTGCAGGGCGAAGAGACCGCCGCCTTTGGATGGGTCGGGGAGACGGTCGACGCGGGCGAAATCGGAGACGGCGACGTACATGTTGTGAGCGTCGGCGGCGGAGCCCCACTGAATGCCGCCGAGCGTGCCGCCAATTCCGACGCGGTTTTGCCAGAGGATTTTGCCTTCATCGTCAGGATCGAGAGCGTGGGCGATGCCGGACTTTTGGCCGACGACGAGGGCGCGCTTGCCGCCCGCTAACGATACGAGAATGGGCGACTGGCCGAGGTCGTGATCGGGGCCGGCCGTATCGGGACAGTTGGGGCCTTTGGTGGTGCCGCAGCCCATCAGGAAGACATCGTTGGGCGTGAGCTGTTTCGTCCAGAGTATTTTGCCGGAAGGAAGATCGAGGGCGATAACGGCGTCACTGGTAGCGGTGGGCGGATCGGAGTAATTGTCGCCTGTGGCGATGTAGATGCGCCCGGTTTTGGTGTCGATGGTCGGCGTGGACCAGACGCCGGCGCCAGAGGGACCGTGCATCTGTGTGCCGATCTTGTTCTTCTTTGTGGGTTGGGGCGATTCAGCGATAACGTAGGTTTTCCAGAGCTGTTTGCCGGTGGTGGCATCGAGGGCGACAAGGCTGCCGCGGAATGTGCAGCATTGGTAGCTTGGCTGGGCGCCAACGCCTTCTTCGGAACTGGCGACGGGCACGTAGAGAATGCCGTTGTGGAACTGGACCGTACCGGTGCCCATCGCGTACGAGTGTTCGTCGGCTTTGGTTTTCCAAAGTTGGCTGCCGGTGGCGGCGTTGAGGGCGTAGATATTGGCCTTCGAGTCGCCGAAGAATATCTGACCGACGCCGGCGACCAAGCCGGAACGGATTGGAGAGGCGGCCTGAAAGATCCAGTGGGCACAGCCGGTGGAGGCGTCGAGCGAATAGACCATGCCGGACTGGCTGCCGATATAGAGCTTGCCATCGACGACGGAAGGCTGACTGCGGGCGCTGACTCCCTGGCCGAGAGCGAAGGCCCATTTCAACTTGAGACGGGGGATTTGGGCGGCATCCCAGCTTGGGTTCGATTGCAGCCGATTGTTGGTGAGGCCGGGACCCCAGCCGTTCCAATCGGATTTGGAATTGGCGGCGGGGACGCCTTTGCAGTACGCGATTGGGTTGGTTGCCGTGGTTGAAGTTCCGAGGAAGGCGGCGACCCGGTCGCGCTCGGCCGTCGAGAGGGCGGCGGCCTGCTCCCGCATCTTGCCGGTTTCGAGCGAGGCGCGGATGGCGGCGGCGGGCATTGCTTTCAATGCGGCCAAAGGCGGGACGCGCTCAGCGGCGGCGTCATGGCAATTGGCGCAGTGCTGCTTGTAGATTGCCGCGCCATCCTGGGATAGCAGCGGCAGCGTTACGAGTAGGATTGCAATACGCATTGGGACTACGATAACAAGATGTGTAAAGTGGCGTGCGCGCTGGCCGTGCTGAGTGTGTGGGCAGACACGTACCCGCGCCAGCCCGGCGTGGATGTGGAGCATTATGCGTTTCGAATTGCGTTGAGCGATTTAACCGATGAGATTCGCGGCGAGGCGCGGGTGGATTTTCGGGCGGCGGGGGTCAGCGAGCTGTATCTGGATTTTGCATCCGGAATGATGGTGGACGGCGTGACATCGGGCGGGACCGCGCTGGCGTTTGAACACCGTGGCGGGCGCTTGCGGATTGCTCTGCCGGCTGGCGGCGAACGGCGCAGCGTGACAGTGCGATATCACGGCACGCCGGCTGGCGGATTGCGAATCGGTCCGAATTTGCACGGGGATCGCACATTTTTCAGCCTGAACTGGCCGGACCAGGCGCGGCAGTGGCTGCCAATGATTGACCATCCTTACGACAAGGCGACTTCTGAATTTCTTGTCACGGCACCGGCGCGTTATCAGGTCGTCGCCAACGGATTATTGCGGGAAGAGGCGGACTTGGGCGATGGACGCCGGATGACGCATTGGAGGCAAAGCGTGCCGATTGCATCGTGGTTGAACGCGATTGGCGCGGCGGCGTTTTCGGTGCGGCATTTTGGGATCTCCAGGGGAATTGGACTGTCGAACTGGGTGTTTCCGCAAGACCGCGAAAAGGGTGTTGCAACCTTTGATGTTCCAACACGGAATGCGTTTGCGTTTCTGAGCGATTTCGTAGGGCCGTATCCGTATGAGAAGCTGGCGAACGTCCAGGCGGCAGGACTCAATGGAGGCACGGAACACGCCAGCGTCATTTTTTACGGGGAGAAGGCGGTAACTTTGAAGCCGGCGACGAATCTAGTGGCGCATGAAATCGCGCATCAGTGGTTCGGCAATTCGGTTACCGAAAGCGACTGGGACGACGTGTGGTTGAGCGAAGGGTTTGCCACCTACTTCACACTGCTTTGCATGGAGCATGTGGAGGGCCGCGACGCCTTTGTGAGCGGTCTAAAGCGGAGCCGGGCAGCGGTGATTGGATTGGAGTCGAACCTGCCGAATACCCCGGTGATTCACGACAATTTGAGTGATATGAAAAAGGTATTGAATCGCCTGATCTATGAGAAAGGCGGCTGGACGCTGCACATGCTGCGGGGGCTGATGGGGATGGAGGCGTTTCGCGAAGGGATTAGGGATTATTACCGGCAATACAAGGGGCGGAACGCGACGACGGCGGATTTTCAGCGGGTGATGGAGGAGCATGGCGGGATGCCGCTGGGATGGTTTTTTGACCAGTGGCTGCGGCGGGCCGGAACGCCGGTCATTGACGGAACTTGGCGTTACGACGCGGGGGCGAAGCAGGTTCGCATTTCGTTGCGGCAGACCCAGTCGGGGGCCGTCTATCGGCTGCTGGTCGAGTTTGGATTGGACGGGGACCGGGTGGAGCGCGTGGAGATGAATTCGCGGGAGGCCGAGTTTGTATTTTTAGCGGAAAAGGAGTCGGGGGCGGTTCGAGTGGATCCGAACACTTGGCTGCTAGGTACAATTTTTTTCAAAAAGCAGTAACATCCGCATCATACAAATCGGCTGACGCGCGATAACTCTAGAATCCGACTGTTCAAAAGGATTCTTATGCGCAACTACTTAGCAGCTGTTTTTCTATTCCTCACGCTATCCAGCGCGTGGGGACAACGAATGGACCCGACTCGCGCGGCGCGAATGCTGCGGCGGCCTCATGCGGAGGCGCAGTTTATCATTAAGTTCCGGGAGGCGTCCGTTGCCCCGGACGCTGACAGTGTTTTGCCTTACTCCGGCGGCGGAGTAAGAGAATTACGTCGCATTGGAGATGGGGAGTTCCACTTACTCCAGACAGAGACGGGAGGGCAGGAAGTGCTAGCGTCGCTAAGTGAGCATCCGGAGATTGAGTATATTGAGCCGAACTATGTAATTAGCGTCAATAAGACGGCGAACGACCCCTATTTCGGCCAGCAGT
>CAMDKT010000312.1 GCA_945900935.1 Candidatus Sulfopaludibacter sp. SbA3
CGGATTCAGGTTCAATATATACAGGAACTCGGACAGGAATCGAACTTGCGACAAGGGTGGGGCTCGAACCGGCGCGAGAATGCATAACTAGGGCATACATATTCGACCGAAAAGAACGCCACCCCCTCCCCTGCGATTGTAGAGCGAAGTGCCTATGTTTGAGCAACCTGCGGCCAGCCAGTAACCCGGAAACGGGGATGCGGGCCGCCGATGGCTTCCGGTAACTTGTAAACTCCCGCTAGCCGCACGGACCAAACACCTCGCACGCCGTCCCACTGAGGATGTTCCGCTTATCCTCCTCACCGATTGCCAATTCGAGTATCTTAGACATCTCAATACTGAGATTCTCCGGAAGATCCGACCCCGCCATCAGCCGGCTGCTGGAAACGCGCGAGAGCACCTCCAAAACCTGATGGGGCATAAGGCTCGAGAGTTCGAGATAAATATTCGGGAACAGCGTCGCGGCCACAATGGCTTCACCGAGAAAGATGCCGCCTCCGCCGCAGTGCGCCATCACGATCTTCAGTTCGGGATAACGCTTGGCGGCCAATAAATACATCGACGGCAGCGAAAACGGGATCCCGGTGCCGGTGTGCACGATCAATACCATGCCGTTCTCGATGGCGGTTTCGAACAGGAAAGCGCTGGATTCCAGCAACGGGTTCAGGCCCTGGTACTGCGGCTGGAATTTGAGCGCGCCAAAGCCGTGTTGTTCGCGGCACCGCTTTACTTCCTCGCGGAAAATCTGTTCGGGAATGAACGGATTTAGACACGCCGCCCCGGCGAAGCGGCCGGGGTAATCGCGCATCGCCGCGCCGATCTCGTCGTGCTCCCGCCGGTAGTCGTCAACGACCGGAAAGGGAATGGCGACGGAACGGTCAACGCCGAATCGATCCATCGAAGCGATGATGTCCGCCGCGTGGTGGCGGCGACCGCTGTGGCGGGCCGTGCCGATGTGAATATGGGTGTCGAAGAGGGTGAAGCTGTCTCTCATTTTTGAACCGCGGCGAAATTCCTTAAGATGGAGATGTCCAAGGGGTTGGTCCCCGGCGCGCGACAGGCGTCAATCTATTATGTCGGCAGCGCCGGCGGCGACACGTTCCAGTGGCGGATAACGCGGATTTGGCGTTCGTAGCCGAGCACGCTGACGGTGGCGGTATCGAGCGCCAAATAACGACCGGTGAGGGGCGGCAGGCCGATCCAACAGGCGGCGAGAATTCGCAAGATGTGACCATGCCCGAAGAGGGCGACGCTGGTTTCAGCCTCGACGGCGCGGGAGATGACCTTCCGTGCGCGGTCGGCGACCTGGTCGAGCGATTCGCCGTTGGGAATTGGCGAGAGCCAGATCGACCAGTCCGGATTCTCGTTGCGGATATCGAGAGAGGTGCGGCCCTCGTAGATGCCGTAGTCCCATTCGCGGAGGTCTTCATCGATTACGGCGGTTTCGGCGAAGTCGGCCAGGCGGCAGGTTTCACGGGCGCGAACAAGTGGGCTCGTCCTTACGGAGAGATCGCTGCCGCGAAGAAAAAAACGCAGGGCCTGGGCTTGCGCCTGGCCCTCCGCGGTTAACGGGATGTCCGTCCGGCCGGTGTGTTGGCCGGATCGGGACCATTCGGTTTCGCCGTGACGGACGAGGAAGATTTGCTGTGCCATGACTCTTATTGTTTCACCGGGCGGGCAGGTGCGGCGATGCGGGAGCGGGTGCCAGGAACTGTGCTTGACCCTGAATTCGGCGGTTCAACCTAAATCCGGCAGTTGAGACGGTCGAAATAGCGAGGGACGCCCGCGTCTCTTGGGCGTCCCAACTGTTCCGCACTTCACCCAACGGGTGAAGGCGAGGCACATCACGCGGCAGTGAAAACATTGCGGTTTGCCTGGACCGGCGGGGGCGAACTGCCGGATTTAGGTTCAACCGTGCGACGCGGTTCGCCGGGATCGCCATTTTGGGCGTCACCGGAGCGAAGTGAACTGCGTTACGCTCGGAAGCATCCTGCTTCGCCGCGCATTTCTGGCGAGTTCGCCGTTGGCGGCGCAGTTGCCGGCTTTCCGGTTTAAACCGGCGGGGTTCGCCGATTCTTTTCTCGGCGGATGAAGGGCCGTTGGCGGGCACGTGGATGAACCGGCTCTTGTTGTTTGAACGGGACGAGGGTTCGAAGCGCTGGCTGGCTTTGGCCGCAGTCAGTTTAGATGCCAAGCCGGGGCCGCATGATTTGCTGCTCGGGAACGGGCAGCCGCACGCCGTTCGTGTAGCCGCGGATGCCTATCGGACGGGCCGTTTGACGGTGCCGCCGAAGTTCGTCTCGCCGCCGAGGGCGGTGTTAACGCGGATTGCGGAGGAGCGCGAGATCAAGAAGGCGGCCTTCGCGACGCCACTGGACACGCCGCAAACGTAAAACGGCAAGACGCGGAGCATCCACCATGGGCTGGATTTCTGGGCGGTGGCGGGCACGCCAATCCAGACTTCCAGCCACGGGCGCGTGCTGATCGCCCAGGACATGTACTACGAGGGCGGGTTCCTGGCGCTGGACCATGGCGATGGGCTGTTCAGGCTGTACCGGCACCTGTCGGCATAGGTGGAGATGGTGAAGAAGCGGCAGGGGCTGTATATGGACCCTGCCACTCTGTTGGCGTTGCGGTTTGGGCAGGTTATTTGGCCGTGCCGTAAATGCGCAACTTGGCGCTGACAAGACGGCCGCTTTTGTCGTTGTCGGCGATGTCAATGACACCGGCCTTCCACGTACCGGCCGCGTCTTCGCCCCAGAAATGGGGAGAAGTAAACGTGTAGTCGGTAAAGTCGGCATTATCGTCGTTGGGCCGGACTTCGGCGAGCGTCTTGGTACCGGACGGGGATTCGATCAGGAAGCCCACTTCGCCGCGTTTGGGGTGTTTGACGGTGACGATCAACTCGACGTGTTCCACGCGGATGTTGGCGTTGGGAAGTTCGATGTTGCCGAATAGGAACTCACCGGTGATGGCACCGCCCTCGGCGATGGCTCCTTCGGCGCTGACGATGGGGCCGAGGTTGGTCCAACCCGGAGCGATAGCGAGAGCGGCGGAGACGTTGAGCAGGCCGGCACCGAAAGAGCGGCTGAACGTGAAGCCCCCCTTGTTCGCGAAGAATGGCTCGCCTTTGATTAGCCCTACGCGATTGGCGGTTTTCATGAGGATTTCCTTCACATCGCGATAGCCTAGCTTGGGGTTCAGTTGGAGGAGCAGGGCGGCGGCGCCGGAGACCTGGGGGGCGGCGGCGGAGGTGCCGTTCATGGCGTCGGTATAGTCGATGGGCGCCTCAGTGGAAGGGAACTTTTCCTTCTTAATGCCGAACGCAGCCTCTCCGGAGTTATTTGTGGTCCAGGTGACGGCGGGCGGCTGGAATTCGCCGCCGAGGGCGGAGATGGCGACGCTGAGGCCGCTTTCGGAGTACGAGCTTTGCTCGCCGTCTCTGTTGACGGCCCCAACGGCGATGGCGAAGCGGGAACTGGAGAACTCGTCGTAACTGGCGTCGTCGCCATCACTGCGGCCGTTGCCGCAGGAGACGGCGTAGACCGTGCCGAGGCCGTTGCGATTCTCCTTTGTCCCTTTTTCCATGCCGGCGAGTTGCAACACGCCCACGCGACCGTCGACTTTACCGTCATCCTCCGGGCCCCAACTGTTGCTGGAGACATGAGTGATGAGGTCCTTGGGCTGCCAGGCGAGCGCGCGGGCGGAGGCATCGTCAGCGGTGTCGCCGGCGATCAGGCGCAGGCCCATCAGGCGGACTTCTGGAGCGACGCCGATGACTCCGATGTTATTGAATCCGGCGGCGGCGGCCAGTCCGGCGCAGTTGGTGCCGTGATTGTCCTTCGGGGCTCCCGGCGAGGGGTCCTTTTCGTCACCGTCGTTAAAGTTGAAGTGGAAGCCGGAATCCAGGGGATAGGCGTTGGGCGAAAGGTCCTCATGGTTGATCTCGAGGCCATCGTCTACGATGGTCATGTTGATGCCCTTCCCGGTGGCCAGATCCCAGGAGTTCTTCATGCTGAGATTCATGCCGGTAGCGGCGAGGTGCCATTGCTTTGGGTAGAGCGGATCGTTGACTTCGCGGACCAGCGTCTGCTTCTTCGACATCATGCGGGAGAAGACGGGCGTGAATTCCCATGTGCCCTGTTTGGTGAGGGAGTCAGCGGCGTCGAGCGCGGCGAAAGCATCCGGATAGGTGACGAGCATCCAGCCATTGAGGAGGCTCTTTTCGTGCGCGGACGGCTTGGTGGCGGCGAGTTTGCTCCAATCGGATTCATCCATGTGGACGAGCAGTTTGGAGGTCATGACGCGGCGGGCGTTGACCATGCGGAGTGCGCGCGCGGCTTCCGGCAGCGCGGCCAGTTGGTCCGCGGAAGGCAGATTTCCCTTGTCGTAGAAAACCGGCGCGAGCGAACGGCTGTTCGCGGCGCGGCTGGACCGGATACTCTTTAATTCGGTGGCGGATCTTAGCGTAAAGACTCTGCCGCTGCCCCATTCGGAGGAGCGGCGGGCGGACTGGACGCCGCCGCCGCCTCGACTGTAGACTTCGTCCGCGGCAAGTTGAAGGGAGACCTTGCGGCCTCCGTCTGAAAACGTGTACTCTGCTTGTCCCCAGGCGGCCAGGGCGGCCAGGATGCCTGTCGCCATCCGTTTGATTCGCATTTTTATATTATCGCTCAGCCCGCTCGGGCGGGTCCCTTTCGTCTCCATTAGCGCTCTATCGGCTGAATCGGGGACAAGCTGCAGTTTTTCGGCGGCGATGGCCGGGCCCAGCACTGGGCCTTGCTCGGTCGGGGGCTGGAAGAGTTTGCGCCAGCGGGCAGCAGCATGGGAGGGGCGGCCGAGTGCACACGTCAGGGCCGGTTCTCAGCACGACGCTTTCCCGAATCGGGGGCCGAGGAGCTATTTCGCCTTGGGGTGTGCCTTGTCGTAAACGGCCAGCAGGTCGGTCAGGGCGACTTGCGTGTATTTTTGGGTAGTCGAGAGTTGAACGTGGCCAAGGAGTTCCTGGATGGCGCGGAGGTCGGCTCCGTCGCTGAGGAGGTGCGTGGCGTAGGCGTGGCGGAGGGTATGGGGATGAACGCTGCTGTCGCCGGCGAGGAGGCTGGCGTAAAGGGCGACGATCCTGCAAATGCCTCGGGTGGAGATGCGCACGCCGCGGTAGTTGACGAAGAGGGCCCGCTCATTCGGCGCGGCGCTCCGGACCGGAAGCCATGCTTCCAGCGCTTCGGCGGCTTTCCGGCCGTAGGGCACCTGGCGCTCCTTGCGGCCTTTGCCTCTTACCCGGATCCACTTTTCGCTGATGTCGATGTCCTCCAGATTGAGCCCCTGCAGTTCGCTGATGCGGAGGCCGCAGCCGTAGAGGTACTCGAAAATAGCGCGGTCGCGCTTGGGGAAGGGGCGATCGAGATCGTTGTTGTCGACGGCGTCGACGAGGTTGTTGACTTGCTCGGCGGTCGGGACCTTGGGAAGTGTCTTGGGGAGCTTGGGGAGGATGAGCAGTTTGGCGGGGTTCGACGGCGTTCGACTCTGGCGCATTTCGTAGCGGAAGAAGGCTCGGAGGGAGGCCACTTTGCGGCGGATGCTGGCGGCCATTTGTTTGTCTTTGAAGAGCGCCGCTACCCAGCGGCGAAGATCGGCTAGGTCGATGTCTTCCGTAGGCGGGGCGGGCGCGATGTGGGCCTCGAACTGGCGGAGGTCGCTTTCGTAGTTGCGGATGGTGTGCGGGGAAGCGTTTTCGCGGCGGAGGCTGTCGAGGAAGTACGTGATTTCTGTCGACAGTTCGGGCATTAGACGATCCAGTCGTTTAGCGCCGCTTGGGCTAGGCGGCAGACTTCGGCGTGGCGCGCCTTCTTGTCGTGGCGGAGCTTCTTGCGGGCGGCTTCGTCGAGGCTGGGGAGCAGATCGAAGGTGATGTTGGCGGGCTGGTAATTTTTCGGATCAGCGCCGGTGATGTAGTGGCAGAGCGAGCCGAGGGCGGTTTCGCGCGGGAAGGGGCGCGGCTGGCGGCCATTGATGAGCGCGGTGGCGTGGCGGCCCGCCATGAGGCCTGTGGCGATAGATTCCACGTAGCCTTCGACGCCGGAGATCTGTCCTGCGAAGAAGATGCGAGGGTCCGTCTTGAGTTGAAGGGTCGGCGTCAGACAGGTGGGGGCGTTGATGTAGGTATTGCGGTGAATCTGGCCGAAGCGGACGAATTTGGCATTTTGGAGGCCGGGGATCAAGCGGAGGACTCTGGCCTGTTCGGCGAATTTCAGGCTGTTTTGGAAGCCGACGAGATTGTAGCTATCGGCACGGAGATTTTCCTGGCGGAGTTGGACGGCGGCGTAGGGCCAACGGCCGGTGCGCGGGTCGGTGAGGCCGACGGGTTTCATGGGGCCAAAGCGGAGGGTGTCGCGGCCGCGGCGAACGATCTCTTCAATGGGCAGGCAGGACTCGAAGTAGGGCGTTTTGTCTTCGGGGATGTGGGGCTCGTATCGGCTGGCTTCGAGGAGGCCGTCGATGAAGGCGTCGTACTCCTCCTTGTTGAAAGGGCAGTTGACGTAGTCGTCGGTGGAATCGATGGATTTGCCGTAGCGGGAGGCGCGGAAGGCGATGGAGTAATCGACGGAGTCGGCTTCGACGATGGGGCTGATGGCGTCGTAGAAGTAGAGGCGATCAACGCCGGTGGCGCGGGCGATGTCCTTGGCGAGCGCGTCCGCCGTTAGCGGGCCGGTGGCGATGATGACGATACCGCGGTCCGGGATGGCCTCGACTTCTTCGTGATGGAGCGTGATGAGCGGGTGGGTCTTTATTTTGCGGGAGACCCAATCGGCGAAGAGATTGCGGTCAACGGTGAGGGCCTGGCCGCCGGGGACGCGGGCGGCATTGGCGGCGTCGAGGAGAAGACATCCGAGCCGGCGGAGTTCTTGCTTTAGGAGCCAGGGGGCGGAGTTTTCGGCTTCGCTTTTGAGCGAGTTACTGCAGACGAGTTCGGCCATCTTGTCTGTTTGATGGGCAGAGGTTGAGCGGCCTGGCCGCATTTCGTACAGGTCGACTTTGATGCCGGTCTGGGCAAGTTGCCAAGCGGCTTCGGAACCGGCGAGGCCGGCACCGAGAACGAGAACAGGATCACTCACCTGTTCATTGTAGCGAGCCGATTCATTCCTG
>CAMDKT010000313.1 GCA_945900935.1 Candidatus Sulfopaludibacter sp. SbA3
ACACAGTCCTGTCAATAGCTATTGTATAGCGACGCAGCTACACTTTGCAAATCAGTATTTCCGTATATACACTGCGAGACGCGTTAACTCCCTCTCTATCAGTACTTTGCACGGAATTGGAAGCGCTGGCCTAGGAAACTCCCGCTAGATCCTGCTGGATGGTGAAATTCCACTTGGACACCAGCGGATTGCGAAAATTCGTTGAGACACCGCGGAAGCTGATGTTGGCAGGCAGGTTGAAGGTGTTGAGCGGGAAGCCATCCGAGAGGCGATTCAGGAAGGGGTGGCCCTGCTGGAATGCGTTGTCGAGGTTGAGATCCATGACTGTGTTGAAGGGGACGCCCAGACCACGGTTCGGGCTGCCACCCTGATTTTCTTCACCACCATAGAAGAGACCGTAACCGCCACGCAGCACCGTCTTGGCGAATATCTGGTAGGCGACGCCGATACGCGGGCCGATGTTGGTCTTGTCCCAAGGGATCAAGTACTTGCTGGCGTTGCCGCGATCTACTTTGATGGCCGGGAAGGACTGGGCAAAGTTGGGCGGAAGCGCCTCGTCCTGATTCTTGCCTTTAGGAATTACAAGGGTTGCAGTTTCTGGAATGTAGTTGGACTGGCGGGCGAATTTCTCGGATATAGGCGAGAACAATTCGTAGCGTACCCCGATGTTGAAGGTCAACTTGCTGGTGGCCTTCCAGTCGTCCTGCCAGTAGAAAGCATGCGCTACTTTTTGGGAAGAAACGAAGTTCGTTGTGGTCAGGCGGGAATTACCCGGATATCCAAGCAGGAAGGAGGCGGAACCGTCGCCGGTCTGACCGGGCTGCTCGGGGATAGCGGTTCGATTCTGCGGGAAGGAGAAGTTTCCGCGTGAAGAAGGTACCTGGAAGAAGGGGAAATCGATCGGACGATATTCGTAGCCGAACTTGATGTTGTGCTTGCCCTTGTTGATCGAAACATTCTGGATGAAGTCCCAGACATTGTTGTATTCGCGGGTGGGGAGCCAGTTGGATCCGCCAAAGTTAGAATAGCCGCCCATATCGAGTTGCGGCAGACCGCCGTTACGCGCGGCGGCGGCCGTGGGATTGATGCCTCTAATTCCGAATGCTGTGTACTGATCCACCGTCGAATTGGCTTGGTAGCGCTGCGTGGACAGTCGCGTGAAGGCCAGTCGCGTTTCGGTAAGGAAGGAGGGGGACCAAACACGGGCCCAGGAGATCATGGCGTTGCGGCCGAGGTTCTGCTCCTCCGCGCCGTTGAAGCCGGCGGCATCGAGTCCGCCGGGCAGGGGCGAGCTAATCGTCTTGTTTTCGTTCGACCAGCTCAGGCTGCCGAAGAGGGAGTCTTTGTCGGAGATGCGGTGATCCAGACGGACGTCGAACTGGTCGTTATCCTGTGAGGCCGGAGCCGTAGGCAAATAGTTGGCGCCGGGCAGCCGATCCAGCAGGTTTTGATTCGGAGCCGGGAAGAGATCCATCAGCTTCTTGGCGACCGGATCGAAGCGGGAGGACGGAATGATGTTGCCTGGGAACAGGTCGCGAACAACGCCGCCGTTGGGGGCAAGGCGCTGGCTAGTCATGTCATAGATTCCACCCTGCGGGATAGCGCGTCCGAGTGCGTCCACTCCAAGTGAAGTACCGCTTAGGAGGCTAGAGTAATCGCCATTGCGGAAGGCTGCTCTGGGAATCGTGATCGGACTTGTGATGCCGCCCAAACCCGGTACGACACCCGAGAGTGAGCGAACGCGTGTGCCTTGCCAGTCGGCGAACCAGAAGGTGCGATTCTTGATCATTGGACCGCCGATGGCGGCACCGTACTGGTTTTGACGGACGTAGGGACGCGCTGCACCGGCCCGATTTCGCTCCCAGGTATTGGCATTGAATTTGTCGTTCTGGAGAAACTCGAATACCGCGCCGTGAATCTCGTTGGTACCGGACTTGATGGTGACGTTTACCACGCCGCCGGCACCGCGGCCATACTCGGCGGAGTAGCCGTTCGTAACCACTTTCATTTCGCCGATCGCTTCGACTGAAGGTCCGATGACGTAAGCAGTCTGATTGATGAAGTCGATGACGTTGACGTTGTTGTCGACGCCGTTCAGGAGAAAATTATTCTGGCCGTTGGAGCGGACACCGTTGGCGGAGAAGCCGCCGCCGGCAGCGTCGCGAGCACCCTGTTCGGCCGGAACAACACCAGGGGCCAAAGGTGCGAGAAAAGTGAATTTGCGCTGGCCGCCCAGTGGCAGCTCACTCACTTGCTTTGCCTGCATGGTGTTGCCGAGGGCAGTGGTTTCGGTCTGTAGCAGCGGAGCTGAGGAGGTGATTTCGATCGACTGCGTCATTTCACCGATAGTCAATTGGAGATTGACGCCGACACGGTCTCCACCACTCAACTGAATGTCTTTCTGGATAGCTTTGCGGAATCCCGCGGCCTGCACTTCAAGAGTGTAGGTGCCGGTTTTAAGGAGCGAGCGAATGTAGGTGCCGCCCGAATCGGAGACGGCATTAAAATGGACTCCAGTGGCCTGTTCCGTGATTGTGATTTTGGCTCCGGCAATCACGGCACCGGTTCCATCGGTAACTGTTCCGGTGATCGAACCCAAGTCGCGTTGGGCGAAGAGCGACCCGGCAAAAACAGATGCTGCCAGTAGCAGCAGGGACAGGCGTTTGTTCATAAACTTCCTCACTTCGTGAATACCCCAGTCAAGTCGGGAGACCTGACATGCATTAGGATATACTTTCAACTGTTGAATGCAAAGTCAAGCCATATCGATCTACGGTGCGATTTTCTTAATGTGCTGCGCCGGAGCAATTTCAGCGTCTGCCCTGCAATGGATTGATGTTGCCTCTCAGTGGGGACTGGCCAAAGAAAGCATTTATGGGTCTGGCGAATCAACTCGATATTTGATCGAAACCACCGGAACCGGCGCGGCCATCTTCGACTTCAACGGCGACGGCCGGAATGATTTGCTGATTTTGAACGGTACGAGGATCGGCGCGGGAGCAGCGCCGTCGCCAATGCTTTATCGCAATGAAGGCAATGGCAAGTTTCAGGAGCGGGCGAAAGAGGCGGGGCTCGGCCCGGGCGGCTGGGCACAGGCGGCTTGTGCGGCCGACATCGATAACGACGGCGATGCTGATCTCTTCATTACCTACTACGGAACGAATCGCCTGTACCGCAATGATGACGGAACTTTCGTGGATGTGACAGCCAAAGCTGGGCTACCCGTTAGCGGGGTGCGCTGGGGTTCGGGATGCGCCCTGTTCGACTATGATCGCGACGGTCGCCTCGATATTTTTGTTGCCAATTATGTGGACATCCAACTGGATCGAAGCCCCAAGCCAGGGTCGATGCCGGAGTGTGTCTGGAAGGGGACGCCAGTGGCCTGCGGGCCACGCGGTTTGCCGATGGCGAAGAATATTCTTTACCACCAGATGCCGGATGGGCGATTTGAGGACGTCTCGGCCAAGGCAGGCATCTTGAAGCCCGGCGGAAGATACGGGCTTGGCGTTGCGGTCGCGGACTTTAACAACGATGGCTGGCCCGATATCTATGTAGCTTGCGATCAGACCCCGAGTCTGCTGTATCAAAATCTGCGCAACGGCACATTTCGCGAGAAGGCCATGGAAGCGGGGGTTGCCTACGATGCGAACGGGCGGGCGCAGGCCGGGATGGGCGTTGCGGTTGCCGATTTCGACAACAATGGTTTTCTCGATATCGCCAAGACAAATTTCTCTGGGGATCTGCCTTCGCTTTACCTCAACGAGGATGGTGAGTTTTTCCGCGATACGGCCGCGGCGGCAGGACTTGGAAGGCATCAGCTACTAGGTTGGGGCGTCGCCTTTGTGGATGTCGATGAGGATGGGCGACCCGACTTGATGATGGCCAATGGGCACGTGTATCCGGAAGTAGACCGTGCAAAGGCGGGCGAGAGCTACCGGCAGCCAACGCTGCTCTACCACAATGCAGGGGCGGGGAAATTTGAAGACTGGAGCGGCTCGTCAGGTGTTGCGCTGACGCAGCCCAAGAGTTCACGAGGACTGGCGGTAGGAGATCTCGATGGCGATGGGCGGCCGGAAATTGTGATTGTCAACAGGAACGCGGCGCCCACTGTGTTGCGTCAGGAAGGGGCTCGGGGCAATTGGCTGCGCGTGGTGTTAAAGGGTACCCAATCAAATCGATCAGCAATCGGAGCGCGTGTAACGATAGCCGCCGGAGGCCAGCGGCAGATTGCGGAATTGAGCAGCGGCGGAAGCTACTATTCGCAACACGAGAGAGCGCTTTACTTTGGCCTTGGCACCGCTTCGCAAGTCGAGCAGGTTCTGGTGCGCTGGCCGAACGGTGTGACGGAAAGCTGGAAGTCGCTTAGCTCCGGCAAGACCCTGTTGCTGGTTGAGGGCTCTGCGCCCAAGTGACTAGTGCTGCGACCGCATGAATTCGTTCCTATGCCGGCTGCCGTTCGCCCCAATTCCGCGTTACCGAGCCGCTCGCGGCCAGACAGGACAAGTTGGCGAAAAAGGGCCGCTAAGCGATACGAGGCTCCTGGTGGCGTTCGTGGAGGCGTAGGGGACGGAACCTACCCCAGGGGTTTGTCGATTGCTTCCACGAATACGTCCCGGTGATTCCGATGTGTTCCCAGCCGAGAGGAGAGATATGGGGGTGTAAGCCGGAACCCCAGCCCTAATCGTTCGATAAGCCTCGCTACCGTGCTTGAGCGGCAAGACTCGCCCCGTAAAAGCCATTCACGCCGGTCGCTGGCCGGTAATCGGCGGTGGTCCGAGGCGTTCGGCTTGCCCGAGACCGCTACGGAATGGCACTTTCTCCCACTAATAGGGTTGCTTTCCCATTTGCAGGCACGCTTCCGCCAGCCTTCCGCCAAAAAAGGGTCTCAAAATCCGTCGATAAGGAAATCCCACCCCCCGTTCACACCCGGATCGGCAGCAACCGCATAGCGTCCAACCACTCAGCCAACCGCCCCGCCTTTGTCGCCAGCCGCAACACCATCCGCCGCGCGTGATGTACCAGGCGTCCCGCCGTATTGAAGATCAAAAACCGCAATCGCTTCGGCCGCGCCGTCAGCAACTCCGCCGGCAACGCCAGCCGCTTCAGCGCCGTCAGCACGTTGTACGCAATCACCGCCATCCGCAGCCACGCCGCATTCGCTCCGAAGTACTTCGATGGCATCACCCCCGCCGCCAACTCGTTCTTCAATACGTCATGCACCCCTTCGATCGTCCCCGCCTTCTCCCGGTGCCACTCGATCAACCGCCCCGCTTTCCATTCTCTGATGTTGGTCACCACCGCAAAATGTTTTACCTTGCTCCCGTCGTCAAACAGAATTTCCTGTCGCTGCCGGATCCGGATGGCGATGTAGCGCAACGGTTGCGTGTCCCTGTGCTCGGACTTCTCCCCCGGCACGAAACTCACCTCCGCGCATTCCCGGATCTCCGTCGCGTGCTCTTTCCCGTATGCCTTCCAATCCGCTTCCGGCACCGTCTCCACGGCTTTGCGCAACGCCTCGCTCATCCGCGCGCTAATCGCGAATCCGATGAATCCTTGCGGCCCTTCCGCGCGTTCCCCGTCCCGCAGCCAATTCATCAGCCTGCTTTCATGACACGCTGAATCGCCCCGGTAGTAATACGTCTTCACCGTCTCCGGCAACGCCGCGAAGGCCTTCTTGGCCACCGCCGGCGGGCCCATCATCGCAGGCACATTCCCATCCCGGAATTCATCGGCCAGCACCACGTTCATCTCCGCCCACACCGCCAACATCGGCTGGTAACCCCGCTCTCTTTCGTAGGCACACAACGCGAACTGTTTGCTGCTCCCGATGATCGTCGCATCCTGATCCACCGTCGCAATCCGCTGGTCCGGACACCGCCGCCCCAACTCCTGGACCAGGGCCCGGTTCACCATTCCCAGACCATCCAATGGCGCGTTCTCCTCCGGAATGTAGGCGATCTGGTCTCCCCTCCGCCCCTGCTTGGCAGCCTCGATCTTCTCCTCCTCATGAAATTGATTCAGAAACTTCCGCGCCACCGCCGGTGACGGCACCCCGTGCCCGATCATCTCGCTCAAACCCGAATCTTCCCGTAGCCGCTCGAAGTCGTCGCAGCACTCCCCGCCCACCGCATTTAAGATAACGAAGCTCTCTATCATCGTTGCTTCGTCGTACCCCCGCTCCCGCACCTTGATCCGCACGTGTTCCCGTACCTGCGCAGGCAGTCCCAACGAGCGGAATGTCTGCACCAACAACGGCACGCCGCCCAACGCGGTGAGTGTCTCCGGTATCGGCTCCGGATCGATATCAAACAAGAGCGGCGATTCGGTGGGGGAGGGTTTGCGAACCTTTTTCACCCCTCCATTTTCACCTCCGCACCCGCAGGGTGCAAGGAAACCGTCTCACTTTTGTACCACCCGCTTCGTCCGGAACCAGTCCCATGGCCCCTCCGGCGCAACTCAATGGCCGCAATCCTAATTCGCGACTCCGCTTATCGAGCGATTAGGGGTTGACGCCATCGCTTGCGTATCGCGCTGATGTGTGCGTACCGCCAATGCCCCGACAGCACCGATAGCAGAATCGTCCCCAGCACATCCCGCTTCCGCGGCGCGTTGGGGCTCTTATACTGCAGCGGACACTCCTCGACCCATTTATCGAATTGCTCGCTGGTCTTCAAAAACTCGATGAAGAATGGCATCTGCCCCAAGCTGCTCACCGCCGCTCCTGGCACCCACTTCACCTGGATTTTTCCCGCGAACGTATCCACGCTCCCGTCTGTTTCCGCCGTCTCGATACCCGCCGGAAACGGCTCACCCATCGGGTACACCGCAATCAAAGCCTTCTCGTCGTTCATCTTGAACAGTATTAACGACTTTGCCGCTCAAGCCAAGCAGGTAACTGCCGCTTTTAGGATGAAGGGCGTGAGGGAGTGCCGGGTTCGCTTCCTGGAGTTTGAAGTTGGAAACGACAATATCGGGTTCTTCGCTGTTTCATGTGGGTAAGGCCGGGAGACAGGATGGATTTGCTCTTCTACATAGTCCATTTAGATTCACCGGGTTAGGCTAACAAGCTGAACAAAGCCAAGGATTCCTGGTATAAAGTCTTAGATGGAATTGACGGAATTCACAGGCGAAGCACTCATGGAAAT
>CAMDKT010000314.1 GCA_945900935.1 Candidatus Sulfopaludibacter sp. SbA3
AGGAAATTCCTGCGCGACCGGCTCGATCTAAACAGGGCTGAGGGGTTCCGCTTGGCCGCTTAACCAAGAACGAGGTAGTCTTGAGCACGTATTGGTGCCGAAGATTCATCGTTGGTATGTTTTCGAGCGTCAACCCGAATATAAGCTGCATTGGCTTTAGTGCTTGTTCGACATCGTCATTTGATGGCATCGTCCACTCCGTTTCGAACGGGCTGTTCTCAGCCTCAGGCATCCCGTACATCGTTGAAGAACCCACGACGCGTTGCTCTCCTTGAGTGTAAGGCCTCCGAGCGTCCGGCTCATATTCGCGCCTAGACCGCGTACACCTTCAGCACTTCGTCCCCGTAATGGTTAATCACCTTGATAGCGATCCTGCCTGGCGACTTGCCCTTCCCCTTCGGCTTCGGAAACGGTCGGCTCACGGTCGAATACAGTGCCGCCCAAGCCGATTCATCAATCTCGGCGCGAAGCGCGCGCTTCAACTTTTCGTACGGCTCGTCGGCGCCGGTGAAGTAGGCATGCCGAACGAAAAAACTCTCGCCATTGTAGTCGGTATCGATGAACCAGCACGCGATATCGTCGGTCGAGCGGCTGCGGATCTCCTGCGTCGTCGGATCATAGACATCCAGCCCGCGGATCTCGACTTCGATCTGATCCGCGCCGGCGGCCCGAATATCCACGTCAGGCTCGCCGAACACCATGAACAGGTTTCCCGCGCCGGTCTTCTTGAGAAGTTCCTCCCCCATCAGCAGGTCCGGGTTCATCTTGGCGATCAGGACTTGCAGGCGGCCGTAACGTTTTAACTCCTCCGAGGTGTGCGGGTCGAAGGCGAAGCCGAGAACAATAAGCAGGTCGAAACCGAGTCCTTGAACGGCTTCCTTGGCCGCTTCGCTCACCAGGTCGGGGCCGACGGTACCGTACTGCGGACCGATGCAGATGGCGACCCGCTGCGGCTTTCCGCCTTCCGGCGCATACTCACCGGCGGCTTGCAGGTAAAGGCCGCTGAGGGGCTCCAAGCGGTCGAAGACCAGGCGCTCCTTCTTCACCGTATTCTGGACACCAGCCTTGCGCAGGTTGTCGAGGACGATGTTGACAAACGAACCGCCCGCGTCGTCGCGCTCGCCCGCAACTTCGGTCGCGGGACGATCCTCTTCCGGGGCGAGCACCCGATGCGGGGAAAGGCTCTCAACGGTAAAGGGACCGGAGACGCGCACACGCTTCGCGTCTTCGTAAGGCTGATCGTACAGGAACTCGGTTTCCGCCCGGCGCGCGATGGAGTCGTCGATGGACTTCTGGCGAGCGCGTCGAACAGTCCACCATTCTGCGTGCAACGCTTTCGCCTCGGCGGACCATTTATCATCCGCCTCGCGCGGAATTTGCCACTCTTCCCAGTTCTGCTTCGCGGCATTATTCAGCCTCTCGCGAATCGGTTCCATTTTGTCTTGGTGCTGCGAGTAGATCGAATCGATTTCATCGTTCTGCGCGATCGACTTGAGCGTGACGTGCGGGACACGCTTATAGACGAAGCCTTTCTTGACGTCATTCTCCGTCTTCGCAGTTCGGTTCGGAACGGTCCCTGTGAGTTGAGCCTCTTTCTCGATTCCTTCCGGCGAATCAGCGAGCGTATAGAACGGATAGCGGCCCGCCATCAGACGAGTTCGAGCGAGTGCGAGCGCCACGCGGCTCGTGTCACTTGTGATCCAGCGACGTCCCCACTGCTCGGCGACGAATGCGGAGGTTCCTGATCCACACGTGGGATCGAGGACCAAGTCTCCTGGATCAGTCGTCATGAGCATGCAGCGCTCGACGATCTTGGTATTCGTTTGAACTACGTAAACGGGATCAACCGCACCCCCCAAGTCCGTCCAACTATTTGTCAGGGGGACTCCGGCGAAGTCATCGAGAAATCTCGCAAACCTTAGTGTTGAGCCAACCTTCCCAACTCGGTTAGCCTTAATTAGGCGCGACATCCCCAGCGGATGAGTTGACCACTCTCCCCGCGTGGGCAAGAATTCTTGTCCATGAAATTGAACCGGATAGAAACCAGTTCGAGCCTCTCGTATCCTTTGAGATGTCAGAACAACAAACTGGAGGCGCTTGCCTTGAAGTTCCGCATCGCGGTCACTTTGGTCAAGGCGGCGTCTCGTTCCATCTTCAAGTTCGAACAGGTCGTAACCAACAGCATCCCCGTCGGTCGTTCGAAAACGATTCAGGGGCCTGTACTTGGTATCTGCCTTGTCCTTGGAGTACCAAAGGAGGAAATCGGTAGTGGCGGGCAGAAATTCTCCCGTTGTGCCGCCGGTTTTCCTGACTGCGATGATGGCGATTGCATTGGCGCTGCCAAAAACCTCGTCCATGATTGATCGTAAGAGGTGTACGTTCTCGTCGCCGATCTGTACAAAAATGCTCCCGGAATCCGTGAGAACTTCTCGAGCAAGCGTCAGTCGTTCTCGAAAATACGATAGGTACGAGTGGATGCCCAACTCCCATGTATCACGGAACGCTCGGATCTGCTCAGGCTGTCGCGTCACGTCTTGGGCTTTTGCATCCTTTACATCCCGCCGCCGCGTCGAAACTTGCCAATTCGATCCAAACTTAATCCCATACGGAGGATCCATATAAATCATCTGGACCTTCCCCTTCATCCCCTCCTTCTCCGCCAGCGACGCCATCACCAATAACGAATCCCCAAGAATCATCCGGTTCTGCCACTTCTGCCCGTGCTTGTAGAAATCGATATAATCCTCGAACTTAATCCCATTGAAATCCGCGAACATACTCATCTGCGGTTCCGGCTCCGCGCCGCCCTTGGCATGCGCGCGAAGATCCTCAATCAACGCCTGCGGATGGATCTTTTCCTGGATGTAGATCGGCACCACATCGACGGCCAGGTCCTTAGAATCCTGCTCGTCCTTTCCCTTCCAAACCAGTTGCGGATCGAGCGACGGGTCGCGCGGGTAGAGCAAAGTCTTCGGGCGCTTTTCGTCTTCAGCAACGAAACCCCGCAATTCTTCGGTCGGAATATTGGTTCGCTGATCTTTATGCGTAACCGTCTCAATGGACGTTCTCTTGGGTTCAATCTTGCGGGCCATACGGCTCCTCCGGAAATTCTGCCGCGAGGATAGCAATCACCTGCGCGCGCAACAACGGCAACTCGACAGTCGCGATCTTCCAGACGGCATCCAGGTCAATGCCGAAGTAATCATGCACGACACGATGTCGAAATCCGATGATCTTCGGCCATGGAATTTCCGGGTGGCGATCCTGCAACCCCCCGGAAATCTTGAATGCGGCCTCTCCCGCCACGGTCAACTGCCGCAGGATCGCATCCCGCGCCAGCCCGCCTGACAGAAACTGCTCCTGCCCGATTTCGGCAACATAACCAGCCACGGTCCTCGCGGCCTCAACAATGTCCAATAGGCGCAGGGCGTCACGCCGCATAGATGATACGCGCGTCATCCAGAATCTCGGCTCGAACCTTGGGTTTCAGCCACTTCTTCGTAGCCAGATCGACAGGCCGGCCCAGAACTTGAGCCAGTTCCTGCTCAAGTCCGAAGTAATCCCATCCCCACGCAACCCCGGGCGCGAACTCCACCAGAATATCGACATCGGAATCCGGCCGCATGTCTCCGCGGGCGGTCGAACCGAATACCGCCATCTCGACAATTTGATAGCGGCGGCAAATTTCCGCAATCTTCTCGCTGGGAATCTCTAATCCGGATGAAAGCGTCATCTGTGTTCTCTTTCTTCATTATCCAGGAAAGCACCGATGCCACTTCTGCCCGTGCTTGTAGAAATCGATATAGTCCTCGAACTTAATCCCATTGAAATCCGCGAACATACTCATCTGCGGTTCCAACTCCGCCCCGCCCTTGGCATGCGCGCGAAGATCCTCAATCAACGCCTGCGGATGGATCTTTTCCTGGATGTAGATCGGCACCACATCGACGGCCAGGTCCTTCGAATCCTGCTCGTCCTTTCCCTTCCAAACCAGTTGCGGATCGAGCGACGGGTCGCGCGGGTAGAGCAAAGTCTTTGGGCGCTTTTCGTCTTCAGCAACGAAACCCCGCAATTCTTCGGTCGGAATATTGGTTCGCTGATCTTTATGCGTAACCGTCTCAATCAACGTTCTCTTGGTGTCACTCTTGCGCGCCATGAGTCTCCTCTGGGAATTCAGCCGACAGTACCGCTAACAACTGGCTCCGCAATCGGGGGACTTCGTCCGTCCACAACTGCCACACGATCGGGAGGCTCAGTTCGAAATAGCCGTGCGCGATTCGATGCCGAAAGGCGCTGATCTGGCGCCAGGCGATCTCTGGATGCCGCAATCGCAATTCCTCGGAAAGCCGCGCCACTTCCTCGCCGATCACGACGAACTCGGAAGTTGGCGGAGTGACGAAACGCCCGGTCTTCGTGCAGCAATCGCTCGGCCTCCGGCTTGGCGAGCAGCTCGATCAATTGCCCGGCGGCGGCGATCATTTCACGCAGGCAGACTTCATCGCTCCGCATAAATGATCACGGCATCCCGTAAGGCCGACGGCTTCGCATGCGGCTTCAAGCTGTCTTTGGTCCCGAAGTCCACCGGACGGCCCAGCACCGCCGACAACTCATCCCCGATGCCAAAGAAGTCCCATCCCAACCGGGCCTCCGGATGGAGCACAACCATGATGTCAATATCGGAATCCGGCCGCATGTCTCCGCGGGCGGTTGAACCGAATACAGCCATCTCGACAATTTGATAGCGGCGGCAAATTTCCGCAATCTTTTCACTGGGAATCTCTAATCCGGACGCAAGCGTCATCGGTGTTCTCCTGCTTCATTATCCAGGAAACCGCGGATGTCATTCTTTGCATTCCAGGGATCGGTAATTTCGACAAAGGCCCATCGGCCAAACGTGCCGTGGTTGTTCACCGCGGGAACCCAGAGGTTCCGGGCGGTCGAAACCTTCACCTCCTTCTTGGCATCCTTCTCCCCGGTCACTTCGATAATCAGGTTCCATTCCGTCCCGTTCCTCCGGACGCGGGCCAGAAAATCCGGATAGTAACTCTTGTTGTCGCCGTTGATCGTATAGGGAATCACGAACCCCACATTCTGATTCTTACAATAGGCCGAGACCTCCTCGATATCTTCCAAGGTCTGCGCCAGCTTTTGTTCCCAGGACGCAGTGTCAGCGACGACGTGCGAGATGTGGCACCTGTCGGCGCGCGTAGGATAGACTGGCCGCGCCGTATCGAAATCGACGAAGCGGGTTGTGCCTTCAGTGTCGTAGGGAAATAGGATCGGCTTTAGGAGCTTCTCGCCCCGGGTCGACGACACAATCGACAGGTAAATCTTTTCCGCCGCCCGTGTGGCGAACTCCACCCAAAGGAGCAACTGCGGAAACGTGTCGTCCTTCAACGTGAGACACTCTCGCCGCCATGCCTTTGTAATGGCGAGAAGTTGGGGAAACAGCCAGGGCTTCAGGTTTCCCTCGTCATCGCGGAAGTAAGTTTCTAATAACAACTGGGCCACGCGAAACTCCGCCTCCTGCTCCCTGTGTTGCTTTAGATCATCGAGCGTATGATGCGAGCTCGCGCCAACAATGGGAGCATTGTGGGTCTCTGTCGGAACGTCCAACGTGGAAAGCGAGAGCCGCGAATCGCTCGTGAACCTTGCGGTAAGCGCATCCTGTGGCAAGTCGTAGCGGTACCCCAGGAGCCGCGGGAACTTCATCTCTAGTTCGGCGCGGTCTTCCAGCGCCCGCACCCGCGTGACCGGCTTCGGAGGCGGTGGCGTCTGCCCGCCTCCCTTCGCCGGAATGAAAGAAAACGGCACGCCATACACTTCCGCATATTCCGGGTAGAAGTGGCCCTGCTCATCCAACGCCCAATTGGTGCGTCGCAGCGCCCTGCCCACCACTTGCTCGCACAAGAGTTGTGTGCCGAAAGCGCGAATGCCAAGAATGTGCGTCACCGTGTTCGCGTCCCATCCTTCCGTCAGCATCGACACCGAGACGACACATCGAACCTGTTCCCCCAGCTTTCCGTTCTTCCCAACGGTGTTCATCACCTCGCGAAGCAATTCCTCGTCGGTGATCTTGGCCGGATCTCGCTCGGGGTAGCGGTCACGGTATTCGGTTTTGAACTCGTCAATCTCGCGGGAGGCAATGCGCCGGAAGTCATCTGACATGGCCCCGCCGGATTCCAGTTGTTCGCTATCCACCAAAATCGTCTTCGGACGCGCGGACCAGTTGCCGTCTTCGACGTTGGAGAACAGGCTCAGCTTTCCTGGGACCGGGACTCTGTGTGGTTCCGCGCCCTCTTCGCCCGGAAGTACCTTCTCCCATCCGGAAACGTAATCAAAAACCAGCTTCGAGACATTGGTGTTATTGCAGACGACAATGAAAACCGGCGGCGTCCGTCCCTTGGCCCTGGCGTCCTCGTCCTTCTGCCATGGCTCGAAGTAGTGCTTGCGATAGTTCTCGTACAAACTCTGCAACGCGCCTTCTAATTCCTTAGGAATCTGGGGCTCACCGGAAACGGCCTCGGTTCCGCGTCTTTTCTTCGGTAAATGGTCGCGGATGCGGAGCCAAAGGTCCCGATAGGTCGGTTGGTCACCCTCCATCGCATTGTCCGAAACCGGAACGCGAGGAACTTTCACGACACCGGACTCAATCGCGTCTATGAGCGAAAAATCGGAGACGACCCACGGAAACAGCGTGCCTTCCGGATACCCCGAACCCCGAAGAAAAAACGGTGTCGCGGAAAGATCGTAAACGCGGCGAATGCCCAGCTTCCTCTGAACCGCCTCCAGGCCGGAGATCCACTGCCTCGCCTCTTCGTTGCGCTTCTCGGCTTCCCGCCGGTCCTCGCCGGAAAGGGGCGTGACTTCAGCGTCGGGCTTCCGCCGGTAGCAGTGGTGGGCTTCGTCGTTCAGAACCAGAATATTCTTCTTGTTGCCGAGTCCCCGGCAGACCCGCCGCACCATTTCGTCAGGTGTCTCAGTGAACGGCGACACCTTGGACGCCGCGCCGCCTTGGGCGAGAATCTGTTTCGTGAGCTTACCCACGGAGACCTTTTCAGCCAGGTGGAACTGATGGTAGTTCGTGATCAGGATTCTCGCGCGGGCGATCAGTTCGCGG
>CAMDKT010000315.1 GCA_945900935.1 Candidatus Sulfopaludibacter sp. SbA3
AACCAGCATCTTCTGTTTCAACTCTTCACTCAACACCGCCGTCATATCCGTCGCGATAAACCCCGGCGCCACCGCGTTCACCGTAATTTTCCGGCTGCTCAATTCCCGCGCCAGTGACTTCGTCAACCCAATCAACCCCGCCTTCGCCGCCACATAATTGGCCTGCCCCGCGTTGCCCGTCTGCCCCACCACCGACGAGATATTGATGATCCGCCCCCACCGCTCCTTCATCATCCCCTGCATCACCGCCTGACACGCATAAAACGACCCGCTCAAATTCGTGTCAATCACCGTCTGCCAGTCCTCCGTCTTCATCCGCAGCGCCAGCCCATCCTTCGTAATCCCGGCATTATTCACCAGTATATGAATCGGCCCGAAATCCTTTGCCGCCTGCCCGATCGCCTGGACAATCGACTCCTTCAAAGACAAATCAATCGCCACGGCCATCGCCTCATGGCCCTGCGCCCGAATCTCCGCGGCTACCTCTTCACAGCGGTCCAGCGTCCTTGCCGCCACCACCACCCGGGCTCCTCCGGCAGCCAGCGCCATCGCGCACGCCTTCCCAATTCCCCGGCTGGCCCCTGTCACGAATGCGGTACGAACTATCATTGAATAATCATATGGCATATAGCGATTTGCGCGACTTCATCTCCGCCCTCGAAAAGGCTGGCGAACTCAAACGCGTCCCCTTCGAAGTCGACCCCGTCCTTGAAATCACCGAGTTCGCCGACCGCTCTGTAAAAAACAACGGCCCGGCCCTTTTATTCGAAAAACCCAAGGGCTCCACCATGCCCGTGCTCATCAACGCCTTCGCCAGCCAGCGCCGCATGGAGATCGCCCTGCAAGTCGACAAGTTTCAGGACATCGCCGATCGCATCTCCGATTACCTGCAAATGCAAATGCCCCAAGGCCTTCTGGGCAAGCTCGCCATGCTCCCCAAACTCGCCGAAATGGGCGCATTCTTCCCCAAAATAGTCTCCTCCGGCCCCTGCAAAGAAGTCATCCAAAAGGAGGGGTTCAACCTGAAAGAAATTCCCGTCCTTACCTGCTGGCCGCAGGACGGCGGACCCTTCATCACCCTCCCCATGGTCTTCACGAAAAACCCGGAAACAGGCAAGCGCAACTGCGGCATGTATCGCATGCAGATCTACGACGAGCGCACCACCGGCATGCACTGGCAGACCCACAAGCAAGGCGCAGAACACTACCGCCGGCGTTTCAAAGCCGGCGACAAGCGAATGGACGTTGCCGTCGCCATCGGTTCCGACCCCGCCGCCATGTTCGCCGCCATTCTCCCCCTCCCGCCTGACCTCGACGAGATGATGATCGCCGGATTCCTCCGCCGAAAACCGGTCGAAATGGTGAAATGCGAAACCGTCGATGTCGACGTCCCCGCCAACGCCGAAATCGTCCTCGAAGGCTACGTCGAACTCGGCGAAACCCGCACCGAAGGGCCTTTCGGCGACCACACCGGCTTCTACTCCCTCGAAGACGATTACCCCGTATTCCATCTGACTTGCCTCACCCGCCGCAAAAGCCCAATCTACGCTACAACCGTCGTCGGCCCCCCGCCCATGGAGGACTACTTCATGGGCAAAGCCATCGAACGGATGTTCCTTCCCTTAATGCGCCTGCAGATCCCCGAAATTCGCGACATGTGCATGCCCGCCGAAGGTATTTTCCATAACCTGATGCTCCTGTCGATTCGCAAGAGTTACCCCATGCAGGCCCGCAAAGTCATGCACGCCGTCTGGGGCCTCGGTCAAGCCATGTTCACCAAATGCATCGTCGTCGTCGACGAGGATGTTGACGTCCAGAACTACAGCGAAGTCGCCTGGAAAGCCCTCAACAACATCGATCCCCAGCGCGACATCGAATTCGCCATGGGACCCATCGATTCCCTCGACCACTCCAGCCGCATGGCCAACTGGGGGTCGAAGTTCGGCATCGACGCCACGAAGAAGTGGAAGGAAGAGGGCTTCACCCGCCCCTGGCCCGACGTCATCACCATGCCTGCCGATGTCAAACAGCGCGTCGACGCCCTCTGGAAAAAGGCGGGCCTGTAGTGTTCCAGGCCAACGCGGGGGAAACCTTGGCGCTCGCCGCTGGCGGGCTTTGGTTCGCCGGAGCGGTTCACGAGCGCGTTGGCTTTTTGAACCGCTGGAATATCCCGCGGCCCGTCACCGGCGGCCTTGTCCTCGCCGCGCTCGTCGCCGCCTTGCGCGCCGCCGGTTTCGAATGCGCTTTCGATACGCTTCTCCGCGAACTTTTCACCCTTTTGTTCTTCACCACCATTGGCCTGCGCGCCAGCGTCGGCCTGCTGCGTCGCGACAGCGGCACGGTGCTCATTTGCCTCGCCCTCGCTCTCGCCGGCGCTGAGTTGCAGAACGCCGTCGGCGTCATCGGAGCAAAACTCCTCGGTCTGAATCCGCTCCTCGGCATCATCGCCGGGTCCACCACCCTCGCCGGCGGCCCCGCCACCGCGCTGGCGTTCGGCAAGACGTTTGAGGAGATGGGCGTCGCCGACGCGCAGACCATCGGCATCGCCGCGGCGGTCTTCGGGATCGTGGCGGCAGGACTACTCGGAGGCGCTATCGGCGGCTGGCTCATCCGCCGCCACGGTCTGGCGGCGACGCCTTCGGCCAGCGTTCAGGGCACCGAAGAACAGAACGGCCAATGGCTGTTCACCTGCGCCGCCATCGTCCTGGCCATGGGAGCCGGTTCTCTTTTGAGCCGCGGCATAGCGGCAGCGGGAGTCACTCTGCCCGGCTACATCGGATCGATGCTCGTCGCGGCGATCATCCGCTGGCGAGACGATAGCAACCGCCGCCGCTTGGACGAAGCGTTAATGGACCGCGCTGGAACTCTCAGCCTCGGCCTCTTCATCGTGATGGCGCTGCTGACGCTAAAACTCTGGGTACTCGCCAATTTGGCCCTCCCGCTCCTGGCAATCCTCTCCGCGCAGGTGGTCGTGACAACCAGCTTCGCCGTCTTCGTAGCCTATCGTTGGCTGGGCCGCGACTATGAAGCCGCCGTCGCCACCGCCGGATGGACCGGCTTCATGCTGGGAACCACCGCCAACGCGGTAGCGTGCATGGACGTACTCGAAGCCCGCCACGGCCAAGCCCCAAGAGCCCGCCTGGCCATCCCCGTCGTCGGCGCGTTCCTCATCGACTTCACCAATTCCTTCGTCATCCTCTCCGGAGCCGACTTCGTCCGCCGCTTTTTGTTATGATAAAAGGGTTCCAGCTTGGGTGCCCATAGCTCAGTTGGTAGAGCGCCGGATTGTGGTTCCGGAAGTCACGGGTTCAAGCCCCGTTGGGCACCCCAAATAAGTTTTTTATTCTCAGTACTTTACTGGATTTAGCTGGTTTCGATTCTGCACTTTGCTGCACTCCACCTCTCTCCAGCCTACAAGAGCGGCGCCAGCGCTGAGGCGGCATTCAACCCCCCGGCAAAAAGTACTTATCGGCGATAAGTACAAAGCGGGTGTCATTGTTGCACGTAAACCCTTTTTTCGGCCCGTTTTTTGGCTGTCAGGTGTCAGCCCGCCGCCAGGTGCCACCCTGAATTTCCATGGGTTTTCTTGGAAACTGCCCGCCGATGGAATTACGAATAGATTTGGTCGACTGGTTGGCGGGTTGGGTCGTGGGGTTTGGTTGAGTGGGTGCCCCAGCTTACGGAGGCGTCTTTGTTCCGATATACAGGAGTGTTAAGTCTTCGGCCTCTGGCCTGATATCTCCCATGATGCGAGAGTAGATTCCGGCGCTGGCTAGCGCTTTTTCAAGCATAATCGCGATTGGCGGAATCGGCTCACTGCCTACGCGCTTGTAAATTATCGCCAGACCCCACTCAGCGCGATCTGTGGTTCGGTGACCATCTTTTATGTTCCAATCACCTTCCTTGAAAGTGCCCATCAAGTCCCTGTAATATGCCACGCCATCATCAGCCTCAAACGCAACATACAATGCGAAAGGATCTGCGGTCTTGTTCTTCTTGAGGAAACCCACTAGTTTTACGCGCTGGTCCGCGGTTAGCGCTCGAGGGGCTAGCTTGGCTTCAATGGCCAATCGGGCTTCGCGATCTTCCTTCGCTGCTTTCTCCGCAGCGGTGAGCTTCCCTTCTGTCGCCGTGAGCTTAATTTCTGTGGCGGACACCTTGTCGTCTAAAAGAGAGATCCTCGCTTTTTCGCTGTCCGAGACGGTCTTTTGGAGTGCGTTTTTTTTTAGGTTGAGGTAGTAGACCGCTCCCCCACAAAAGGCAGAAATAACGGCAGCGGCAAAAATTACCCCGCCAAGTATGTTTACTTTACTGGCGATTTGCTCTATCTGTTGATGCATGGATGCCATGTTCCTTGTAGTGTTCGCGGCCATCACGGCCATGCTTTCCTGTTTTTCGGCTGGCTACATCTTCGGCAAGAACTCTCGCGCTCCCCGGTAGCGGGGGGCAATGGTGGGCATGGTTATTTAGGATCGAGAAGCTTCTTCTTTGCCTGCTGGAACTCCTCGGCGGTCAAAAGGCCTGCGTTGAACATCTTTCCGAGTGATTCCATTTGCGCTGCGAGGTCACCGGGCGGCGTGGCTACTGGCTTCGTGGCAATCTCCGCGATTCCCTTATCTCTATCCGCGAGCGCCGCCGAAGCGGCTGCGGTTTCCAACTGGCCGAGAACAATCCGCTCCAACGCCAAATTGGATTCCAGCGCATACCACTGGTAGTCGCGTGCCATGAACGGCTTCGCGAGCCCGGCGAACGCAACCTTCATCTCTGCCCGACAGAGTCCACTTGGCGCATCTTGAAGGTAGAGCGATGCGGAATCAACGCGGAACGACTGCCATGTCGGGCCGAAAAATGCAGTGCTTGCCGTGGTGTAATTCTTGATCGAGTTCGATGACGAGTATCCGGTATCCTGCCCGCCGTCGAAAGCGAAGGTTGCCGTCAAAGTCTCTTTGTCGAGGACGAGGGGGCGGAACTTCTTGTCGCCAAAGGCTTTAATCGCGGGCGCCCAGAGGAGCGGGCAACGTGCGGATAGATGGCGCACATTAGGCGGCTGGTCATAAATCTCAAGGGCCTTTACTTTTACTGACGAGAAAACAACAGGCTCCTTTGAATCCGACAGCATTACACGTTGATTCCCCTTGAAGGTTAGTGACGCGCCGACGGCCCAGACACCGGACCATAGGCGCAGCACGCATTCGCTCCCGTCTGGCTTGATTGGATCGCCGTGCTTATCCGCGGCAGTGACACAGAACTCTGCGCGGTGGACATTGTGGATCGAAGTGTTTTTGATAGTCGCTAGCCAAGTGATTTTCGCCTTATTCGCCGCGCCCTCCGCAGTCATAGATAGTTTGCCGGAGAACTGGCCCTTTTCGTGTTCAATTTCAACCGGGTAGTCGCCGCCGGTTTTCTCTGCTCCAAACGACGTGCATGCCACTATCGCCAGCACGAATCTACGCATTACGCCGCCTCTCTATAGCTCGCTACTCCATCTCAGCGAGAATTTTCCCTTTAATGGCCACGCGTACCACCGTCAAGTCTATGGCTTTCTTTCAGCGTAACCGCTGTCGAGAGGCCCTCTTTGGGGTCCCAATGTCCTTCTCGGTCGTGGACGCAATCTCCTCGCAAGACATGGTAATCTCGGCTGTCTTACTTAAGAGCGTTTAGAGAGAGCGTATCAGATTTGGAGGGGCATTTGGGGGCTGGTTTCATGCGCCTTGTCTTCCGGATCCGTTAACGGGATGGTGCCGTACCCTTCTGGCTTCGGGTCCTTGCTCGCCGAAATCCAAGAGGACAAGAATCTTGCACGCTAGGGCTAGCGACGGCGGCTCCAGAAGCGGTTCAATTTCAATATTTAGGCCGTTCGCCGGAGACCCCGTGCGGGACTGCGTATGGTCGGATTTTGCAAGGCGGCGTTTGTGGATATGATAATTGAACGGTTTCCATATCTAACTGATTTGACCCGTGCCGAAGAGAAGTCCGGAGCGGCGGTGGCAAAATGCGCAGATGGACATTAATGCTGGCGGCGTGCGCTTGTTGCGCCCAGCAGGTGCCTGACATCGCAAAAGATATTGGCGTGATTTCTGCGGAGATCCAAGCCGCCGAAACCGAGGACAGTAAATACGCGGGTGGACTAATAAAGTCGCTTATAGCAGCGCGGTTGGGAATCCTCAGGCAAACCGCGGCCATGCTAAGCCAAAAACAAAAGGCCGCGCGAAACGGAATCTCACTCGCCTACACGGTGGGGGGGATCGGCCTTTACGCCGCCTCCCAATGCCGGTGTCCTGTCGGCCTCAATTGCAGTGGAAATCGCGCAACTGGACGAAAAGATTGAGGAGCAGAATGCGGTAGCGGCCCGGTATTCGGGCGGCCTCGTTCTCGCGATGACCCATTCCACGATCGCCACGATGCACCAGACGCGCGCGATGTTGGATCAGAAGCGGCTCGCGCTGAAATTTGGGCTTCCACAATTTATCGGATTCCAGACCTCCAATTTAACTGTTACACCGGTGGAGGCGCCATCCGTTAAGATCGCTCCTGCGCCGCGCCCGCCTATCAAGAGCGGTGGGCCGCTAAAGCCCGGGGATCTCCCTGATCATCTCAAGCCGAAAGCGCCCGCTCCGGCGCAGGCGAAGTTAATGGAGATTATGGATGTTGACTCGAAGGTCGTAGACAAGAACAACGTCTACTGGAACTACTCTTGGAAGCTGACGATTGCCAATCGAACCGGCGAGTATCAGCGGCTTCAATGCACCGTCGAGTTCAAGGATTCAGATCAATTTGTGCTGGACAGCGACACTGGATACGACCTCATTCTCTCGCCTTCGGAGACAAAGACATTTACGGGAATCAAGTTGATTTCAATCGAACCGGCTGAACGTGTTTCTGGCGTCGGTGCGAAGTGCGGGAAGCGATAACCCTGTGTGAAAGAGTGCCCGAAGTGCCGGATGTGTTGGGAGGATAGTTATCTGTTCTGCGGCCGCTGTGGAACCGGGCTGCACAGTCGACCGGTTGAGTCTGTTCGCGCTGGCTGGCAATGCCGGAACTGCGGAAAGTCCTGGGCGGCGGACATGAAGTTCTGCGGGAGTTGTTCCGCGCCGCTTCAAGCGACGCGAACATTGCCTC
>CAMDKT010000316.1 GCA_945900935.1 Candidatus Sulfopaludibacter sp. SbA3
GCGGGACTGCGATTGGGACCGCCAGCCAGCGCCCGCCAGCTATCGGTTGAAGCATTTCGTCCGCCGGAGGAGGGCATGCGCGGCAAGGTGGTGCTGACTCTGTGGTTGAATGGCACCGAGACGGGGCGGTGGGAAATGGCGGGAGACAACAGTTCGCTCTCGGGAGCGGCGCCGCTCCCGGCGGGGCTGGACCGGACCAGGCCCGTGGTTGTAGAGCTATCGATCTCGCCGATTTTACGTGAAGCCGGAGCGGGCGGACGGGAACTGGGATTGGCTTTCGGAAAGATCGGATTCCGGTAATCGCAATTGCTGCCGTCGCCGGGAAATCGGACGCCTGTCTCAAATTGGGGCAACAAGCGACTGAATCGGGTCATCTGACCAGCGGAAATCATCGCTCAATCTGCCTAAAGTCTTTCCGAACAACCACCGATAATTACTCACGGCACTGGTCTTTCAATGGTTTTAGCGCTCTTCGGCCCCCACTGGCTGACGAACGCGTACGAAAAAGTAATTTGGCTGTTGAATTGCTTGTCAGATGTGCTAGAATGTATGCGAATCGAAACTAAATCTCGGCGCGACAACTCTCCTCTCGGGTTGTTCGCTCAGAGTGGCGCTGGGGTACCCAGTGTGGCTCTACTGGTCTGGTTGCTCGATAATCGACAGCCATCGGAAGAGTTTCCTGACCAGATTTGTTCGCCAGTTTCGCATTTGAATTTTGAACCTTTTTGGCCGCCCATGCGTCCAAATGGTCTAAGAGCTGACAAACCGCAAAAGCTTTCCAGCCGATGCGAAACAAAACGCAAGCAAAATGCGTTATACAAAGGAGCCGGTGACGAATTGCTCACAGGCTTCAAATACAGAGGGTCCGAGACGCCGACAGCGTTTTTGAACGTCGGGCCGCTGGAAACCGCAAACAACCGGCAAAAACAATTCCGAGGAAAAAACAATGATCAATGCTGAAGTGAAAGCCTACAAAAATATCCTGATCGCCAAAGAAGCCGAGCTCGTCGGCGCCCTGCGCAACCGCGAGGGTATCGAGATCGAAAAAAGTCCCGACGCGTTGGACGAAGTACAACGCGCCGCTGAACGTGAACTCGCAATTCGCACACTTGACCGTGAGTCGAGCCTGCTGCGCAACGTCCGCGCCGCGCTGATCCGTATCGAGTCGGAATCCTACGGGGTTTGCCTCCATTGCGACGAAGACATTAGCGTCAAGCGTTTGAACGCCGTGCCGTGGGCACCCTACTGCATTACCTGCCAGGAACAGTACGACGCACACAAAATCGAAGGCGACGAAGTGTTTGACGACATGCTGGTCACCGCCGCGTAATCTTCCGGTCTAATCCCAGTCCCGTATCTGTATCGCCGCTACCATTCGCCCCGGTCCCCGGTCGCGCCGGAAGGAATGAAATGCGCCCGGATCGCAAACAGTGCACAAGCCTAAAGTTTCGATTCCTGCCGCCGGCACTCCCGCGGCGATTAGCTGTTGGCGGTTAGCATCCACTAAGTCCACATGCGGCTTTGGCTCCCATCGAGTGATATGAGCCGGAAACTGGGCCGCCACATCCTCGCCGACTTCAAAACAACAAGACGCGATGCAGGGGCCGATTGCGACGAGAATGTCCACTGGGTCGCAGCCCCATCGCAGACATAGGGTTTCCACGGTGATTCGGCTTATCCCGGCCGCCGTTCCTCGCCAACCGGCATGGACCGCGGCCACGATTCGCCGCTCGGGATCGGCCAGCAGCAACGGCACACAATCCGCCGTTCGAACCTCCAGCCAAAGGCCCGGCGTGGAGGTGATTAACGCGTCGCCCTCTCCATGATCGCCCGGAATGCGCACGCTAACTACTTCCGAGCCATGCACTTGCCGTAGCCGTGCCGTCTTTTCCGGCGGCGTCCACGCCTCTTTATGGCGAGTGCCGAAGCCGTGCGTCAACCACGACATCCCCTCCAGCCGCGCGGATCGTAACGGCGTCACGCGTTCTCCGCCCGATACCATTCCAGCGTCAGGCGCAGCCCTTCTTCAATCGAAAATCGCGGCGAATGGCCCAGGTCGCGAATGGCGGCCGCGGTGTCGGCCTGGGAGTCCCGGACGTCACCCCCTCGCGTGGGACCATAGGTCGCCGAGAGCGTAATGCCTTCCAGTTTCTGGATCTGATCCCAGAGGAAATTCAGCGTGTAGCGCCCGCCGTTTCCGGCATTGTACATTTGGCCGGAAACACCTTTCGCCACCGCCGCTTTACGGAGCAGCGTCGCCACATCTTCCACGTAGGTAAAATCCCGCGACTGCTCCCCGTCGCCAAAAATCGTGGGAGCCGTTCGCGTCAGCGCGGATTTCATGAACAGGGACAAGACGCCCGAATAGGGGCTCGATGGGTCCTGGCGAGGGCCGTAAACATTGAAAAACCGCAGCGACACCGCCTCCACGCCAAAGCACGACGCAAAAACGGATCCGTAGTATTCCCCCATCAGCTTTTGCAAAGCGTACGGTGATTTCGGCCGGGGCACCATCGATTCGGTCTTGGGCATTACCTCCGTGTCCCCGTAGGCTGAACTGGACGCGGCGTAAACAACCCGGCGGACCCCGGCTGCCTGCGCCGCCCGGTACACGTTAAACGTTCCGTTGATGTTCACATCGTGCGACGGAACCGGTTCACTGATCGAACGCGGCACCGACGGAATCGCCGCCAAGTGATAGATTGTTTCCGCTCCGGCGAAAATCCGGACCAATTCCTCATAATTGCGAATATCGACAAGATGCGTTTCGACTTGATCCTTCACCGCCGCCAAATTGGACAGTCTCCCGCTGTTGAGATTGTCGACGATTCCAACGCGGTCTTCCCCGTTTGCCAGCAGTTCCCGCACAAGGCAGGAACCGATAAATCCGGCACCGCCGGTGACTATCGTTTTAGGTCGCATAAATGTTAGAGAGCAAGCGTCGCGATCTGCGTTTCCATGTGCCGGATCGACTCATTGGCGATGGTCTCGGCCCCGAACGAAAAGTCAAACGCTTCCATAGAAATCCAGCCTTGATACCCGCGCGCCGCCAGTTCGGAAAGCACCGGCTTGAAATCGTAATCACCACGGCCCGGATGCTTGCCGTCCAGTTCATTCACATGGACGTGGCGGATCAGCGGAAAGTGCCGCTTCACCAACTCCGCATGGGGTTCGGTTTCCTGAATGGCGTTATGGCTGTCGAACATGGTTTTAACGGCGGGGCTGGCGATCTGCTCCACCCAACGGGCGGCTTCATCCAAAGACGTCACAACATCCGTATCGGCCGGCGGCAGCGCTTCAATCAGCAAAGTCACGCCGCGCTGCTCCGCCCAGTATCCGGAAGTGGTCATCCCGTCCACATAGTGCTTTGTCGCCTCCGCCGGGCCGATGCCGCCAACGGAAGTCCGCTGTTTGGGCGAACCAAATATCATGACGCCACCTTCCCCCAGATCGGCGCAGAGATCGATCAAATCATGTATATGCGCCCAGCTTCTCGCGCGGAGGGAATGCTCCGGCGTCGTCACGTGCAGCCCCGCTGGCGAGACCATCAGCCAATGCAGTCCCACAAATTCCAGGCCTTCTTCGGCCATAATCGCCTTGCACTCCCGGCGTTGCCCCGGCGTCAAAGTGCAGGGATCCTCGGCCAGCGTAAAAGGCGCGATTTCGATACCCGTGTACCCCGCGCGGCGGATGGACTGGCAGGCTTCCCGAAAGTCCCAGCCCTTATACACTTCATTGCAGATGGCGTGACGGAATTGGAAGGACATGAATTACCAGTGTACGAGTTCTTGGCCTAATCAGAAATACGGTGGACGGCCTTTATCGCTCCGGGACGCGGAGTGAAGATCGTTTCAGCGGCTTGCGAGAGCGGCTGACGTTGCAGCAGCCCTGCCAGCCACTCCCGGTCGTACGACCGCAGCCGCCTTACCGCCATCCCAAAGTGCTCTCGCGAGGCGTTCACGCTGCCCGCAATAATGTGATTGCCAATAATCATGTCGAGACTGGGAAGCCGCACTTCCGCCGGCCGCGCGCCCAAGAGAATTAACACGCCCAGCCGCCTCATCACCCCCATCGCGGCCATCGCCAATTCCGCGCTCCCGCAAGCCTCAATCACCACATCGGCGCTGACCCCGGCCAATGTACGGACGTATCGCGCCCCGTGCCGCTTCAGCAACAATGCGCGCGTCGAATCCTCCGCCTCCCGCGATACAACCGTTACCTCGAAACCGTTTCGCAACGCGCACCACGCCGCCAGGATTCCGATCGGCCCGGCGCCCAATATCAGCACGCTTCGCGGTTCCCCCGGATGTAATCGCAGAGCCAGTTCCCAAGCCTTTTCGATCACGCTCGCCGGCTCAACCAAAACCGCGAAATCGGCCAATTCCGCCGGGATCGCGATCAAGTCATCCGCCTGGTCCACCGCCAGTTCGCACAGATACCCATGCAACCCGAAAATGCCCCGCTCCACGTATTCGCCCGTCAGGCAATTGTCCCGCCGCCCCCGCCGGCACATCGCGCACAGCGGTCCGCAATTTCGACGCACCATCGGCACTACCAGTTGTCCGGTTTCGAGCCCCGTCACCCCCGGTCCCAACGCGTCCACGACGCCCACCGCCTCATGCCCCAGAATCAACGCCGATTCTCCCGCCGGAGGCCTGCCAAACTCGAACTCCGCAACGCCCCGATCCGTCCCGCAAACTCCGCATTCCAGCAATCGGATCCGGACCTCTCCGTCTCCCGGCCCAGCCGGCTCCGGATGATCGACCAATTCCAACCGGCGCGTATCGAAATCCAGCCGCAGCGCCCGCATGGTTACGGCCGCCGGGCGACGGCGAACAACGTCAGGCCCGGCCATGGCAGCAGCGGATCGATCCGTCGCCAAATCCACACGGTCTTATCGAACACCTTGAGCGTGAAACGGTTTAGCTGCTTACTCCCTAACAGCTTGCCGCTCACCACCCAAGCCAGATACGCCATCGAATTAAAACTGCTGATCGAGGATACTTCCAGCCCCGCGTCGGTAATCAGCCGGCCCAGTTCTCCGCTATCGAACCGCCGCTTATGACCCAGCGTTCGGTCCAGGTTACAATACAGACCCTGCGAGTTGGGAACGATCACCAACAGCTTTCCGCCCGGCCCGAGTTTCGACGCCAGATTCTGAATGACTTTGCCCGGGTTGTTCGCAAATTCCAAAACTCCCGCCGCGATGGCCGTATCCAGCGGCTCCCGCAACTCCTCGCAGCCCGCGGTGTCCTCCAGATCGAGGTTCACCACCCGCACATTCGGCGTTCGCAGGAACCGGTTTCGTAACGTGTGCAGATAGAGCGGATCTTTCTCCGCGGCCACATATAACTGCCGTTTCCCCATCAACCGGCTCGCTAGATTGCCGATGCCAGCCCCGGCTTCCAACACCCGGCCTCCCAAATGGGGCCGCAGCATCCGCGTCAGCCAGTTCACATACTGCGGCGTCCCGGTGATGTTGTGCAGATGGCCGCGGCCATAAGGTTCCACGTAGAGATCGTCGATCAACCAAAAATAAAGGATCGCGCCCAGCGCCTTCACGCCATCCTTCCAACCGATCTTCTTGCCTTCCTCAAACGTCCGTCCGTGATAGCTGATCGGCACCTCGTAGATGCGCAGCTTTCGCTTGGACGCCTTCATCGTGATCTCCGGCTCAAAGCCGAATCGGTTCGAGCGAATCGGGATGCTCTTCAACAGATCCGTCCGGAAGACTTTATAACAGGTCTCCATATCGGTCAGGTTCAAGTTACTAAACATGTTTGACAGCGTGGTCAAAGTCTTGTTCATCAATGAATGCCAGTACGGAAGCACGCGGCTCTGTTCGGCGGCGAGATAGCGGGAGCCAAAAACCGCGTCGGCATGACCGTCCAGCAGCGGCCGCAGCAGTCGCGAATATTCATTCGGATCGTACTCCAAATCCGCGTCCTGCACCAGACAGAAATCGCCCGTCGCGTGCTGGATAGCCGTCCGGATCGCCGCGCCCTTGCCCTCATTGACAGGCTTGTAAATCAACCGGATTTCCGGATGAGCCGCCACAATTCGCTCAAGAATCGCGGTGGTGCCGTCGGTGGAACAGTCGTCAACCAGGATAATCTCCCGCCCGACGCCGTCCGGAAGCGGTGCCGCCAATACCTTAGCCAAACTGGTCTCTACCACTGCCCGCTCGTTGTAGACCGGAACAAGAATCGATAATCGCATGAACTCTTTATGCCTACACAATCCGGAACGGACTGCGGTTAAAGGCGTAATCGATCGCCTCCTGCGGAACTTCGTATTTGGACAACATCTGGTTCCCGATGTAATTCACATCCTTGATGCCGATGGGGCTGGTGAAATAGGCATCCACAATCAGTTTTCTGGCCCAATCAAAGAAACGGACGCCCGGCGCCAGATCCGTGCCCGGCTTCACCGTATAACTCGAAAATCCTTTGTACTGCGGCGCGCGCGCGAATAAGACCGCCTCGGCGTTCTGCTCCCGCACCGTGCGCTCGGCCGCCACAATCGCATCCAGCATCGCCGTCTGCTCGGCCGCTGCCGCCGCCACGAACTCTTTCCCCGCCCGGCGCCGCATCTCGGCGTCGAACCAGGAAATGCCGCCCGTAAAGATCGCCGTCAACTCCGGATTCTGGCTGCACAGAACGTCAATAAACTGCGGCGCGCCCGCGTCAACAGCGCTCCCCGAACGGGCATCGGCCGGCACCACCAGCTCTGATAACCGCGCCACCGTCGCCCACTCATGCTTATTGAAAACCTTCGGCGTATACTTCCCGCCCTTGGTATCGGCGGCGGCGGCGCTATGCACATGCTCCGCCTGCTGCGCGTTGAGTTCCATCGCCGATCCGGCAGCCGTTAAGGCAATCGCAATCTGTCGCAGTGCGTCACGGCGTGTATTAGACATTGCCTTTCCTCATTTCCTCGGCCAAATGATCCGCCGCGCGCCACGCGAAGGCGTTGATCGTCAACGTTGGATTCTTGTCCGGGTTGGACACAAAGAACCCGCCATCGACGACATACAAATTCTTCAACTCATGCGCCTGGCAATACTTGTTCAATGCCGAATCCCGCCGGTCCTTCCCCATTCGCACCGTGCCTACT
>CAMDKT010000317.1 GCA_945900935.1 Candidatus Sulfopaludibacter sp. SbA3
TCCGCCGCCGAGTTCGCCCCCATCCCCCCTGGAGAGCAAACCGTGAAGGACGCAGCCACCGGATTCCAAGTCAAGATCCAAACCGGAGCCTACTTACTCGGAGTTACCGAAGTCACCCAACAACAATACAGCCAAATAATGAAGGGGAACCCGTCTCATTACAAAGGCGCCAATCGCCCTGTCGAAAACATCTCCTGGCACGACGCCATCACTTACTCCAATCGCCGCAGCGAGTTGGAACGCCTGACCCCCTGTTACAACTTGACCACCGGCCAACGCCGTTCTTCGTGTACCGGTTACCGGCTGCCCACCTCCGCCGAATGGCAAAATGCATTCGACAAACCCAACCCCGCGGCCTTCCGCCACACCGGCTACCAGGACGCCAAAGCGCTCGAAACAGCCGAAAATCCAGGAACCCGCGATGCCGGGGACGGCCCCCCGAACAAATATGGAATCTACGGCATGTCGGGGAACGTCTGGGAGTGGTGCGAAGACTGGTATTCGCCCGATCCCGCCCTGGACGCCATTCGTGACCCGCTTGGGGCCCCAACGGGCGTCGCCAAAGTGATCCGGGGCGGCAGTTTCCTCACTGGCGGCACGCAATGGAACAGGGGACTTTTAAGCTCCCTCCCGGCCCGAAAAAAGAGTCAATTCACCGGCTTCCGGCTGGCCCGTTCCGTTACTCCCGCCGCCAAACCAGCCCCGCCGAGTGAACAATGGCTAGCCCAATTCCAACACACCGCAACCCAATCGGTCGAACTGAAATCCCGATCGTGGCGCGAAATCCTCGGCACGCCAAAACTACCAGCCGCCGTTCCCGCCGCCACCGCCATTGGGGACTTCACCGACCCGACTTGGACCGGTCAACTCATCGACCTCGCCATCGAGCCCAATTTCCCAACTCGAATCCTAATCACCGCCCCGGTCCGCAAACCCGCCGGACGTCTACCGGTAATCATCGTTCCCTACTACGACGTCGACACCCCCGCCGGCACCGATCTCGGCGGCCGTCGATACACACCCGGCGGCACCCGCGCCTTCGCCCGCCTCGCCAACCAGCGAGGCTTCCTGGCGGTCTCCATCAAATGGTACGGAGAAGCCGACGCCGAAGGCTACGACGAAGCCGTCTACCAAATGACAAAACGACACCCCGGAGTTACCCCATTGGGTAAGTGGATCTGGGACTTACAACGTGTAGTCGATTACTTAGTAACAAGACCCGATGTTGACGCCAACAATATCGGCATCATTGGTCACTCCTTAGGCGGCAAGATGGCCCTCTACGGAGCCGCCTTTGAACCCAGAATCAAGGCCATCGTTTCCAGCGAACCCGGCATCAGCCTGAAATTTTCCAACTACCAGGATTTCTGGTACCTCGGCAAAACCATCGAAAAGCTGCCCGCCGACGCCGACCAGCACGAATTGATAGCCCAGATGAGCCCGCGGCCGTTTCTTCTGATCGCTGGCGAATCCGCCGACGGCGACAAGAGCTGGCCCTTCCTCGCGGCCGCCCAGCAAAAATACCCCAACAAAACCCGCGTCGGGATGATCAATCACCGCAGCGGCCATTCGCCCACCGAAGCCAGTGTCCAAATGGCAATGGAATGGCTCGAACGCTGGCTGCAATAAGCCTACATCGACGCCGCCGAATACCAGCCGGTCAACATCGCTACTTACTTCAATTTCAAAATGCCGCTCCTCGTCCGAGATCGGTTTCCAACGCGCCACCGCCTCCTCAACCATTGAATTTGCCACCGAAAACCCCATCAAGCTACCCTAATATCGTGCGCTTGATTCTGATCCTCCTCGCCGCGGCCATTCTCCCCGCCCAAATCAACGAACCCCGCCGCGCCGAGCATCCCAAAATCTTCGCCCTCACCGAACTCGCCCGCTCCGCGCCCCCCGAATTCGCCGCCCGCGGCCTCCTCCAACTCCTGGACGCCGGAGCCATCCCCACCCAGGATTGGCAATTCGATATCGCCCAGGAAGCCCTTAGCCTTTCCGCCTCCGCCCGGCATCCGTTAAAAAAACGCTTGGCTCCCGGCATCAACGCCCCTGACACGCGCGCCATGGTCTGGACCGTCGCCTACAGGGAGGGTCTGGACGCCCTTTCCCTCTCCCTCCGCGCCATCCAGCATCTCCCTCCCGAAACCGCCAAAAAAGCCTTCTCCCAACTTCCCCGCCCCGCACCAAAACAAGCGACATGCAAAGACGCCATCCTCGACGACATTTCCCAATGGTTCCAAACCGCCGCCCGCCTCCGAATCGATCCCCTCCCTCTCATTCAATCCATTCAAACCCATGGCGAAATCGGCCCCGCCATTGACCTTATTTTCTCCGGCGGCACCATCGAACTCCACATCGGGGCCCTCGCCCAAAAACTCCGCGAACTCCCCGTCAATGACCGCTCTTTCAACGCCGCCCTCTTCGAAACCCCGCGTAAACTCCAAAAACTATCCCAACAACGCCCCGCCGCCGCCCTCGACGACGCCTGGCGCGCCTGGATGCAGTCGGGTCTCGAAGCCCCCGCGTGCCAGGAGTCCCGCACCGCCGGTCCGCAACAGGAGGCCCGTCACGAGGCCTTCCGCCTCCTCAACCAATCCCTCTCCCCGGACCTCCTGAAGCCATCCGGAACCTCCGAACCCGCTAACCTTGAACCATTCGCCTCCACCGAAGCCACCAGCGCGCAAGCGAAACACTTCAAGCAACTCCTATTCGGCAATCAAAACCGCGTCCTTTCCGAACAGGAAAAAGACACCCCCGAATGGCGGGAGCAGATGCAAACATTCATCCAATCCATCGAATCCCGCACGCGCACCGCCGAAGAAACGGACATCGAATTCTTCTACCGCCAGTCCCAGTTGTGGGCCGGAGTCCTCATGGCCTCCCCCGCCGGTCCCACGCGCGACCGCGCCCGGAATCAATCCATCGGCTTCCTCCTCGCCAACGCCCCGCACATTGACCCGTTGATCTGGTTCTCACAAGTCCAATCCCTGGCCGAACTCGCCCGCTCCCTCCACGGCAGCGATTTCGCCAGAACTCTCAACGATCTCCACCAAACCGCTCATCCTGTGCTGCGTCTCTACGCAGAACTCGAGAGCGCCTATCCTACCCGGCCAAAGGTCAACTAACCCATGCGGCTCCGCGACGCCGGTATCCTCATCGGCACTCTACCAACTGGCCTCCACAACGCCATCACCGACGTGCCTGGCGTCAAAGTGGGCCACGCTACCGTGATCCGCGGCGAGAACATCCGCACCGGCGTCACCGCCATACTCCCCCACTCCGGCAACCTTTTCCAGGAAAAAGTCCCCGGCGCCGTTCATATCGGCAACGCATTCGGCAAACTCATCGGCTCCACCCAAATCAACGAACTCGGCGAGATTGAAACTCCCATTCTCTTAACCGCCACCCTCAACGCATTCCGCGTTGCTGACGCCCTGCTCGACTACATGCTCTCGCTCCCCGGCAACGAAAACGTCCGCTCGATCAATCCGGTCGTCGGCGAAACCAATGACGGTGCCCTGAACGACATCCGGGCGCGCGCGGTGGGGCACAGCGAAGTCATCCAGGCCATCCAATCGGCGAAAGACGGCAAAGTAGACGAAGGCTCCGTCGGCGCCGGCACCGGAACCATCGCTTTTGGGTGGAAAGGAGGCATCGGCACCGCCTCCCGCAAAGCCGGCCCACACACGGTCGGCGTCCTCGTGCAATCCAACTTCGGCGGCCGCCTCACCATCAACGGCGTCCCCATGGACGGTTTAACGGAAGCTGGCAACAACGACGGCTCCATAATGATCGTGGTTGCCACCAACGCCCCGGCCACTCCGCGCAATCTGCAACGCCTCGCCGCCCGCGCGATGCTCGGCCTCGGCCGCGCGGGCGCCGCCGGCTCTAACGGTTCCGGTGACTACACCATCGCCTTCGCCACCCCCAACACCGCCCCTCCATTAACCAATGAGGCCATGTCCCCGCTCTTCGCCGCTGCCATTGAGGCGACTGAAGAGGCCATCATCAACTCTCTCACCCAAGCCACCACTGTCACCGGCAACGGCCGTACCGCCCACGCCCTGCCCATCGACCGAGTGCTTAAAAAACTCAATCGATAACTACTCGAACGTCCGCCGCAGCCGCAGCCCCACCGCGATCAGCACCAGTCCCGACATAAAATGGAACATCCGCTCCGGCGCTGGGTCAATCAACTGATGCGCGAACCGCGCCAGCCCCTCAAACATCACAGCCACAATATGACCCATGTTGCCTCGTCCCCCAACGCACTCTTTCACCAAAAATGAGTTATCATTCAGCAAGCTATTTTCACCGCTTTGGAGCCTCAAATGAATCGTAAGACCGTGTTGTTAACCGTTCTGGTGTGCCTCGCCGCCGCTACAACCCTTTCCGCGCAGGAAGTTCGCGCGAGCCTCTCCGGCATCATCACCGACCCCTCGGGCGCGCCCATTCCCGCCGCCCAAATCACCGTTACCAACATCGCCAAGAACACCCGCATCGTCAGTACTTCTAACGAAAGCGGCCTCTACAGCACCCCTCTCCTCGAACCCGCCGCTTACAACGTGGCCATCGAAAAGGACGGCTTCCGCCGCGTAGTCCGCGAAAACATCATCCTTCAAACTCTCGACAAAGCCCGCCTTGATGTGCAACTCCAAATCGGCGCCGTCACCGATTCCATCACCGTCAACACCGCCGTCTCCCAGCTTCAAACCGAAACCGCCAACCGCGACACCGCCATTAACAATCAACTCATCGCCAACCTCCCCACCCAGGGCCGCAATCCTTTCCAGATCGCCTGGGCCGCGCCCGGCGTCTTCAAGGCCGGCGGCTGGCGCTACTTGCGCTCCTTTGATATCGGCGGCACCACCGGCTTCTCCGTCAACGGCGGCCGCAGCGGTGAAAACGAAGTCCTCCTTGATGGCATGAGCAACGTCCGCTCCAGCCGCACCGTGATCCACGTCCCCACCATGGAATCTATCCAGGAATTCAAGGTCCTCACCAACACCTACGACGCCCAATACGGCCGCACCGGCGGCGGCATCGTAACCATGGTCACCAAATCCGGAACCAACCAGCTACACGGCAATCTCTTTGAGTACTTCCAGAACGACAAGCTCAACGCCAATCAGTTCGAACTGAACGCCGGTCGCATCCAGAAGCCTCCGCAGAACATCAACGCCTACGGCTTCTTCCTTTCCGGACCCATCTTCGTCCCGAAACTCTTCGACGGCCGCAATAAGCTCTTCTGGACCATCGCCCATGAATCCATGCGCCAGCGCTCGGCCGACCCAGGCCTCCAAACCGTTCCCGCCAACGAATGGCGCAACGGCAACTTCTCCACCCGGCGCAACGCCCAGAACGTGCTCGTCCAAATTTTCGACCCCCTCACCACCGTCACCGACGGCACCCGTACCCCGTTCCCCGGAAACGTCATTCCCGCCAACCGCGTCAGCCCCATCGCCGCCGCGGCCCTCAAGTTTCTCCCCCCTCCCACCTCCGCCGGCAACGGCCCCGCTCAGATTCAAAACTACCCCTACCCCTCGCGGTGGGTCGCCGACATGTTCCAGTGGTCGGGCCGTATCGATTACCAGGTCAACGCGAGAAACAATACCAACTTCCGCTACGGTCAGAACCCGTTCAGCGAATACCGCGGCCTTGTCTTCGTCAAGAACGTCAACGAAGCCAACCCCGCCGAGCCCACGGGTAATGCGCCGCTCATCCGCAACGGCCGCACCATCGGCTTCAACTGGACATCCACCATCAACCCCACCACCACCTTCGACTTTCGCATCGGCTTGAATCGCTGGGAAGAGGCCTCCGGCAGCTCTTTCGGCGCCGGATTTGACCCCCGCCAACTCGGCTTCGACAGCAATCTCGTCAGCCAATACACCAAACTCGCCTTTCCTCGCTTCGACTTCGGCGCCGCCTATGCCCCGATCGGCTCCAATTCCGTTGCCAACTCCGGCCACTTCGATACCTACACCATCCAGCCGAATATCAATAAAGTCATCGGCCGTCACTTCCTCAAGTTCGGGGTCGAAGCCCGCCGCTACAACAACAACACCTTGAACCCCGGCGTCTCTTCCGGCCAATTCAACTTCGCGCGTAACTGGACCCAGCGCCTCTCCACGCAGGCCGACGCCGCCTCCGGCGACGAGTTCGCGACTTTTCTCCTCGGCTATCCCTCGTCGGCCTTCGTTGACCGCAATATCGATCCCGCATTCTACAACTACTTCTATGCCGGCTTCTTCCAGGACGACTTCAAAATCACCAACCGCCTCACGTTGAACCTCGGCCTCCGCTGGGACTATGAGTCCCCGGCCCGCGAACGCTTCGACCGCATGGTCCAGTCGCTAGACTTCGCCGCCCCCAGCCCCATCGCCGCGCAGGCAACCGGCCTCAATCTCAAAGGCGCTGTGCGGTTTGCCAACGTTGGCGGCGCTCCCCGCGGCTCCTTCACTCCCGATAAAAACAACTGGGCACCCCGCGTCGGTTTCGCCTATCGCCTCGGCGAAAAGTGGGTGGTCCGCGGAGGCTACGGACTCTTCTATCTCGGCCAAAGCGCCACCGGCTCCAACCAAGGCTACAGCCAGCGCACCAATGCCGTCGTGACTGTCGATGATCTGAGGCCCGCCGTCACCCTCGCCAACCCCTTCGCCAACCAGGTCAACGGCCAGCTTCTCCCCGCCGTTGGCAATGCCCAAGGCGCAGCCAGCTTCCTTGGCCAAGGTCTCGGCGTCAATTGGCAGGAGCGTCCGCTTCCCTTCTCCCACCAGTACTCCTTCGACATCCAGCGCGAACTCGGCGGCGGGATACTCGTCGAAGCCGCCTACGTCGGCAACCTCACCCGCAAACTGCCCATCGGCTCCAACGCCAACTACATCCCGGCCAACGAATTGGGCCGCCGCTTGCCAAACGGCATCATCGACAACGCCTACTACAACACCCAGGTCTCCAACCCCATGCGCGGCCTGATCCCCAACAACGCCGCCCTCAACGGCGCAACCATCACCCGCCAAACGCTGCTGTTCACCTTCCCCCAGTACACGCCGCTGTCCATCAACAACCTG
>CAMDKT010000318.1 GCA_945900935.1 Candidatus Sulfopaludibacter sp. SbA3
CGCCAATCCGCTCAATGCCCCGCAGGAACGACGCCATCGCCTGCGTCTTGGCCAGCTTCAGTTCCTGCTCCGTAGGCCCCGTATGCAGGAACCGCTTGCACTCATCGTCCAGCGCCGCTTCCAGTTTTGCCAAATCTACGCCAGGGCGCGCCGTCGCGATGATATTGAACTGCCCGCCGATCTCGTTCTTATCGTTACTCGCCTCCACGCTCGATGCCAATTGGTCCTGCACCACCAGGCGCTTGTAGAGCCGCGAAGTGCGCCCCACGCCCAGAATCGAAGCCGCTAAATCCAGCATCTCGGATTCCCGCGTCTCGGCCCCCGGCACGTTCCAGATCTTGTAAATCCGCGCTTGCGGTACCTGATCCTGCGCCACTTGCCGCTGTTCCCCGCTGCGTTTGGCGATCCATTCCCGATGCCGTACCGGCGGCGGCCCCGGCGGAATCCAGCCAAAATACTTCTCCACTTTCTCCTTCGCTGTCTTGGCGTCAATATCCCCCGCAATCACGATCACCGCGTTCGAAGCGCCGTAATACGCCTTGAACCACTCCTGAACGTCCTTCAATGACGCCGCGTTCAAATCCGCCATCGAGCCAATCACCGTCCACGAATACGGATGCCCGGGGGGATACGTCGCCGTCGTCGCCAACTCATAAGCCATCCCATACGGCTCGTTTTCTCCCTGCCGTTTCTCGTTCTGCACCACACCGCGCTGCTCATCGAGCTTCTTCTGATCGATCGCCGGGAGCAAATGCCCCATCCTGTCGGACTCCAGGAACAGCACCTGGTCAAGCCCCGCCGTCGGCACGTTCTGGAAGTAATTCGTCCGGTCGTTACTCGTCGTGCCGTTCAGATCGGTGGCCCCCAAACGGTCCAACGCCTGGAAATAGTCGTCGTTGAAATTCTTCGAACCGTTGAACATTAAGTGCTCAAACAGGTGCGCAAAACCAGTCTTTCCGGGCTTCTCATTCTTGGAACCGACGTGGTACCAGACGTTCACCGCCACAATCGGCGCCTTCCGGTCCTCGTGGACAATCAGCGTCAAGCCATTCGGAAGGACGAATTTTTCGAATGGAATATTGATCTCAATCTTGCCGGCCGACTGAGTGAACGCAGGCGCGGTAAGCAGGGCGCCAAGGGTTAAGGCGCGCATTAGAAAAAAAGAACGCATAGAGCCGTTGTAACATGCGAAGGTCATGCTGCAACTATCCAGACGTCAAATTTTGCAAGCCGGGACTATCCCGGCCGTCACCAGGGGCCAAAAATTTAACTTGCTTTTCCTGATGTCCGATCAGCACCAGCGCCAGGCCAGCGGCTGCTATGGGCACGGTACCGTCAAAACTCCCAACATCGACGGCCTCGCCCGCCGCGCGCTCCGCTTTACCAGCGCCTACTGTCCCTCTCCCGTCTGCGTTCCCAGCCGCGGATCGCTCATCACCGGACAATACGCCCACACGCATGGAGCGAAAATCCTACAGGACGCACTCCCGGAAGATATCCCAACGATTGCTCATTACTTCCGCGAACGCGGGTACACTACCGGCGCCATCGGCAAAATGCACTTTGTCGACGAAACGCGCAAACACGGCTTCGATCACCGTCTCAACGAACAGTCCTTCCACCACACTCTCTCGCCCGAAGACCGCGATAAACTCCGCGGCGACGCCGGCGGAATCGAAGGCGAGGGCCTCGATCTCCCTCCCCGGTTCTTTGAAGACAACTGGTTCGCCGATCGCGCCGTCGAATTCCTTCACGCCAACAAAACCAAACCCTTCTGCCTCTGGGCCAGCTTCGTCCAACCCCACACGCCGTTCAAGCCCATGAAGAAGTACTTCGACCTGTACGACCCGTCGAAGCTAATACTCCCCCGCCGTCCCGCCAATGATCTCGAAGGCGGCTTCGAGGGAAATCTGATCCGCGCCAGGGAACGCGGCTGGTACCAGCAAAGCGACGAAGGCGCGCGCCGTTCTCTCGCCGGCTACTACGGCAACGTCAGCCAAATGGACGCCAACGTCGGTCGCGTTTATGACGCCCTCCGCGAACTTGGTCTCGAAAAAAACACCGTCGTCGTCTATACCTCCGATCACGGGGAGATGGCCGGCGCTCACCGCATGTGGACGAAGCACAACATGTTCGAAGAGTCTGTCGGCGTCCCATTACTAATCGCTGTCCCCAACGGCGCCAACGGCGTAAAAACCCAAATCATCGAACAAATCGATCTCTTCCCAACGCTCGCCGATCTCTGCGGCCTCGGCGCGGTAACCGGCATTGCCGGCCAAAACTTCGCCACTCTGGTCAAAGGCCGCCGCCACTCGGCCCGCGAATTCGCCTACTCCGAATATTGGTTCTGCCGAAACGTCTTCACGAAGGATGACCGCTACGTTGGCAAGCCCCCGCTGCGAATGGTGCGCACAGACCGCTGGAAGCTGAACTATCTCCCCTGGGGCCGCAGCGAGTTATTCGACATAGTCAAAGACCCCGGCGAGTTCCAAAACCGCATCGACGACACCGGCCTCTCCGGCCTGGTCCGCGAATTGACGGCGCTCGCCGCCCGCCAATTTATACAATAGGAACAACAGAATGGCCTTACAGATCAACGGCGAATACGTGGATGACGTCATCATCCGGCAAGAAGCGGCCTCGATGCGCCCGCGCTACGAAGAAATGATGCAGGACATGGACCCGATTGCCCGGGAAATCCAACTCCGCGACTGGGCCAAAGAAAACGTCATCGAACGCGTGCTGCTCCGCCAGGCGGCCTCGGAAACAGGCGACCCCGTGCCCGCAGAAGAGATTGACGAACGCCTAACCGCCATGTTTCCGCCCGCCGGCGATCTCGAAGACTGCGAAGCAGGCACTACCCGCGCCGGTGTCGATAAAGACGCCGCCCGCAAAGATATCGAAGCCCAAATCCGCATCGAACGCCTCATCCGCGCCGTCGGCGACAAGGCTCCAAAGCCCAAGCAAAAGGAAATCACCGCCTTCTACAAAGTCAACCTCGCCGAGTTCAAGACACCGCCCATGCTCCACGCATCCCACATCGTCAAAAACGTCAACGATGAAGCCGATGAAGGCGCCGCCTTCGAGGCCATCAAAGCAGCCGAAGACGAGTTGACCAGCGGAACCCCCTTCGCCGACGTCGCCAATAAGCACTCCGATTGCTCCGGCCAAGGCGGCAGTCTCGGCTGGTTTCCGCTCGGCGAAATGGTCGAGGAGTTTGAAGCAGTCGTCTCGCTAATGGAACCCGGTCAGGTCAGCCCAGTCTTTCGATCAGGATTCGGTTGGCACATCGCCACACTCCACGAAAAAAAGCCCGAAGGCGTCCGGCCGCTGGAAGAAGTGAAAGAGCAGATCGTAGCCGCTCTGTCCCGCGGAGCCCGTGAAAAGGCGCTCGAAGAGTTCGTCGACGCACTCCGCGCCAAGGCCGATGTAAAGACCATTAAGAAGCCATGAGTAACCCCTTCAGCGTCGCCGGAATCAACCCGTGTTGCGTGCCCAGTAAATCGCGAGCCGACCAGTTGGCCCTTTCGCGTCAACTAAGCGTTGATCGCCGAATCGTGCGCTCGGGCTCCGTCGAAGGCATGATCAAACTCGACGGCGGCCCTTTTTTCATGGGCACCGAAGACCGCGAAGGATTCCCCGCCGACGGCGAAGGCCCCATCCGCGAAACTCACCTTGACCCCTTCTACATCGACGCTACCCCCGTCACCAACGCCCAGTTCGCTGAATTCGTTAAAGCCACCGGCTTCAAATCCGAATCCGAACGCTTCGGCTGGAGTTTCGTATTCCAAGGCCACCTGGAGCCCGAGCGCTACAAAAAACTAGTCGAAGACACAGTGCTGGCAGTCCCGTGGTGGTGCAAAGTCCCCGAAGCCCGTTGGGACCGCCCCGAGGGACCCGACGCATCCATCGCTGATCGCCAAGACACTCCGGTCACCCAAATCTCCTGGAACGACGCCGCCGCCTACGCGGAATGGGCTGGTAAACGCCTTCCGTCCGAAGCCGAATGGGAGTTCGCCGCGCGCGGCGGACTCGAACAAAACACCTACCCGTGGGGCAACGATCTAACCCCCGGCGGAAAGCACCTATGTAACATCTGGCAGGGCGAATTTCCACACTCCGACCTTGGCGATGACGGCTTCACCGCCCCCTCCCCCGTCCGCGCCTTCCCGGCCAACGGCTACGGGCTCTACAGCGTGGTGGGAAACGCCTGGGAGTGGTGCAACGATTGGTTCGAGCCCTTCTGGCATCTCACCGCAACAAGAACCAATCCGGTCGGCCCCGCCCAAGGCACCCAAAAATCCATGCGCGGCGGCAGCTATCTCTGCCACAAGAGCTATTGCAATCGCTACCGCGTCGCCGCCCGCACAAAAAACACCGCCGATTCCGCTACGACCAACATCACGTTCCGCTGCGTCCGGGACGTATAGCCCGTTATGCGCCGCCGCTCCTTCCTCCCCTTCCTGACCGCGCAGGCTTTTCCCGATTTCACTTGCCCCATGGATCCCGAGATCCACTCCAAACTCCCCGGCCGCTGCCCGCGCTGCGGCATGAACCTCGTCCCAGGCCTTCCCGATCCCCTCGAATACCGCCTCCACGTCGACATCCTCCCCAAATCTCCCAAAACAACCCAAACCACTTCACTCCGCCTCCACGTCACCCACCCGAAAACCAACAAACGCATCGAATCCTTCGAGGAAACCCACGAAAAACTGCTTCACCTCTTCCTCATTAGCGAGGACCACCGTTACTTCGCCCACGAACATCCGACTCCCGAACCAAACGGCTATTTCCGCTTTCATACAAAATTTCCGCTGCCCGGTTTTTACCGCATCCTCACCGATTTCTACCCCGCCGGCGGCACTCCCCAACTCCTAACTGCCCCGCTTTATGTCCAAGGCCCGCCGCAAGAAATCCACCAACCTGAAACCCCGAACCTCAGGGTAAAACTCCGTACCGACCCCGAAAAACCCATCGCCGGGCTCAAAACTATGCTCTTCTTCGAACTGAGTCCCTTCGAAGGAGTCACCCCCTGGCTCGGTGCCTGGGGCCATCTCCTCAGCGCCAGCGCCGATCTATTGGATCTCGTCCACGCCCACCCCGCCTGGGAACCCTACCAAAACCAGGTCCAGTTCAACCTAATTTTCCCCCGCCCCGGGCAATACACTCTTTGGGCGCAATTCCAACGCGACGCCATCGTCAACACCGCCAAATTCCAAATCACGGCCACCGCTCTCGCCTAACGAATCATGGCGTCCAATCCAATCCCCCGAACCACTGACCCCGTCGGCAATCGCAACGCCTCCCTGTAAATCATCCACTGTCCCTTCCCCTCCCCCGTCAACCACGCCAACGGCACCACACTCCCGTCGCCCAACTCGGCCCATGCTTTACCCTTCCCCTTCCCACGAACCGCCAAAACCGTCATCGCCTCCCCCACCCGGCCCTCCAGACGGACAATCCGGCCCGTTGGCCGCCCCGCCGCCCGCCACACCGGCACCGAAAGCACCGGGCGCAAATACTGCAATTCCCCCTCCGGCGCGCCCCCTTGCGCCCACTCCGCCAGCCGGTTAATCTCCTCCTGCGGCAATGAAATATCGTTCGAAAACTCTCCAAACCCTTTCGCCGCCGGCCATGGCGGCATCCGTCGCCGCAGGACTTCTTCTTTAATCGCTACCGCCCACGGCCGCGCCTCCGCATACGTCCGCAGCGAAAACGGCGCCACGCCGCCCGGCTGATGACACCCCACACACCGCTGCGTCACCATTCGCGAAATTTCGCGCGTCCAAGTCAACTTCGTCGTCGGCGCATCGTGCCCCCACACCGCCGCCGCCAATGCAAGAAACACGGCCGCCGCCACCGTCAATTTTCTACCGAACTGGCATTTTTCCGCCAGCGCCGCTCGCCGCCGTTCCATTCTGGAACACTCCGTGCCGGTTTGGAACCACTCTTCCGCCCGCCGCCCCTCTGTCAATTTCCCAAACATGCGAAAATCATTGCTTTTTTTCAACAAAGGCAATAAAACATCCCAATGGAACCTCACTTGCTCAGCAATATTCACAGAGAACGACGTGCCTCCCCTCAACTCCTACTATACGAAAGCTCTCCCATCAAAAATCTCTCGGCGCAATATCCTTACTTTCCCTCACATTCTCCAACCTCCACCCGATAAGAGAACTATAAGGGTCCCAAACCCCTTCCCGGCAATTCCCCAACCAGGAGGTACCACAACATTATGAAAATCAATCACGGATACCAGGACTCCCGCGCGGCTTCGGCGCAGGACGCGGCCAAGACACAGGAAACGGTCGCCGCCGCGCAAGCTCGCGCGGCTAAGTCAGCGTCGGGCGCGAACAAAACAGGCTCAGGCGACGAAGTGAGTCTCTCGTCCTTAGCTTCCGCGCTCCAAGGGGCACTTACCGAGTCTCCGGAACGTTCCCCCTACATCGGAAAACTGGCAGGCGAACACGCGGCGGGCACTTACAAACCCGACGCAGGCGGGACAGCCCGCGGCATCATCGCCGATACGCTGCTCGAACCGCCCGGCACGAATACGTTTGGCCAGCTCCATGCTGCAAGATAACCTGCCCATTCTCACCGCCGCGCAAGACTCGCTCGCCCGGCTTGAGCCGCGGGAAGCGCTGGAACACTTGGAGGCCGCGCTCCGCTCCCTGCAGTGCCTCACCGCCACGCTACAGAATGGAGATCGCCTGCAGGCCGCCGAACAACGCCAACTCGAACGATCGCTGCTGCGTTTCCGCGCCGAACTGCGCGATGCCGGCATCCTCGCCGACCAGGGCCTTGCCTACTGTCAGGACTGGGCCGAACAGTTGCAACCGCCTTCGAGCTATCAAGCCAACGGAGTTTTTGCCAGCGCAGGGATTCACCAGCACGAACTCTCGCTCGAAGCCTAGTCGAAGCCTGGAGAAACACTCATGGGAGGCCTCTTCACAGCAATGGTGTCCACCGCTGGAGCGATGAAGTCGCTCCAGCGCTCCCTCAGCGTTGTCCAAAACAATATTGTCAACGCTTCCACCGTCG
>CAMDKT010000319.1 GCA_945900935.1 Candidatus Sulfopaludibacter sp. SbA3
TCGGCGATACCGGCCCGTTGCTGCTCGAGGGATTCCAGGGACTTGGGAGGCATGATTTGGGCTCCTTCCGTCCCAGCGTATCACATACGCACGGATTCATGCCGCAAAAAAAGAGAATCGTCGATTCCCCACTTTCATGTCGCACACCCCCTGGCAAATCATCGTAGCGCTTCGTCATCTATAAAGCATAAAATGGAGATTCATGCTTTGCGCCGGAATTGTTGGCCTGCCGAATGTCGGCAAGAGTACCCTCTTCAACGCGTTGACCCAGAGCCGCAAGGCCCTGGCCGCCAACTACCGTTTCTGCACCATCGAGCCGAATAACGGCATGGTCACCGTCCCCGATGATCGTCTGGCCGTCCTGTCCAAATTCAGCGGTTCCCAGAAAGTCGTCCCCTCCGTTTTTGAGTTCGTCGACATCGCCGGCCTCGTCAAAGGCGCGAGCCAGGGCGAAGGGCTGGGCAACCAGTTCCTCGGCCACATCCGCGAAGTGGACGCCATCGTCCAGGTCGTCCGCTGCTTTGAAAACGCCGACATCGAACACGTCATGGACACCGTTGACCCCGTGCGCGATATCGAAGTCGTCGACACCGAGCTCATCCTCGCGGATCTGGAAAGCGTCCAGAAACGCCGTCAGCGTCAGCAAAAGGCCGCCAAAACCGGCGACAAGAAAATCCTCGCCGAACTTGAATTGCTCGACCGCCTCGACCCCCATCTGAGCAGCGGACTCCACGCCTTCGCCCTCGAAGTTACCCCGGAAGAGAAGGCCATCATGAAGCCGCTCTTCCTGCTCACCGCCAAGCCGACGCTCTTCGCCTGCAACGTCGCCGAGACCGATCTGGCCAACCCCGATGCCAATCCCTGGGTGCAAAAGGTGAAGGAACTCGCGGTGCTTCACCGGGGCTGCGAAGTCGTCGTCGTCTCCGCCGAGATCGAAGCCGAACTGATGACCCTCCCGCCCGAAGAACGCACCGAGTATCTGGAAAGCCTCGGCGTCACCGAAGGCGGCGCTGGCAATCTGATCAAGGCCGCCTACCACTTGCTCGGCCTCCGCACATACCTGACCACCGGTGAAAAAGAAACGCGCGCCTGGACCATCCACGCCGGCGACAAAGCACCCCAAGCCGCCGCGGTCATTCACTCCGACTTCGAAAAGGCGTTCATCTCCGCTGAGACAATCGCCTACGATGACCTAGTCGCACTAGGCAGTTACGCCGCCGCCCGCGCCGTCGGTAAGCTTCGCACCGAAGGCAAGGAATATGTAGTCCAGGACGGCGACGTCATGGAATTCAAGACTTACGTTTAAAGGTTACTTGGCCTTAGCTGCGTGTACTTTCGCCCAGCGCCGCTTCTGCGCTTCCGCCATCCGCAGACGGCCCTCTTCGCTCACAGCGCGACCCTTTTTCTTTTTCCCTTTGGCGGCCTTGGCGGCTTTCGGCTCGTCATCCTTCGGAGCCGGGGCGGCAGCACCCTTACCAGAGATCTGCGCCTTCACAAACGCGATCTGGCCTTGCAGCTTGGCAAGCTGGCCTTCAAATCCTTCAAGGGCCGCAGCTAGTATCGATTGATTGAGTTCAAGTGACATTATGTTTACTATATCACTCAATGAAATTACTGTCAGGCACCATTAAACTTCGCGTCCGCGGCGAGCCCGTGGAAATAGCTCTGACGATTCCCCAATCTCCCGTGCATCCGCAGGCCTTGCTGCCGGCGTTGCAGAAAATGACCGACGCATTCGTCGCCCACGCCGTCGGCCAATCGGAATCCCAAGGAAAGTCCATTACGTGCAAAGAGGGCTGTTGGGCCTGCTGCCGGCAGCTGGTGCCAGTGTCCGAAGCCGAGGCCCGCTACCTGGCCGAACTCGTCGCCGCCATGCCCGAACCGCGAAGATCCGCGTTACAACAACGCTTCCGCGAGACAATCGAAATCCTGAAACACGCCGATCTGCTGGAGCCGCTTCGAGACCCCGCCCGTCCCGGCAGCCGAACTCTCCACGCTCTCGGCATGGCGTTTTTTGAGCTCAATATCAGTTGTCCATTCCTGGAAAACCATCGCTGCTCTATCCACGCCCAGCGCCCGCTCGCCTGCCGCGAGTATCTTGTCACATCTCCCGCGCAAAACTGTGATCAACCCACCGCCGAAAGCGTCCAAAAACTCCCCATGCCCGCCAGTGTCTTCGGCGCTCTGATCACCCTCTCGAAAACGCCCGGTACAAAAACCGCGCCGTTCGTGCCCCTCGTCCTCGCCCTCGAGTGGGCAAGCCAACACCCTGATCGGAACACACCCCTCCCCGGTCCAGAAATCCTGAAACGAATCATTGAAAACCTGTCCGGCAAGCAGCTCAACTGTTAGGCCTTGTCATGAAATAGTATTGTTGTTTCGTGACGGGCGCATCGCTGAGCGCGGGCGGCATTATGGAGTGCGGGAGCGCATGTTTTCGCCCTTTTCCCGTTCCCCTTTTTGAATCCGCCTACGGATCACATCTGCCGGGGATGACCGCCGGAACTCCAGCGATTTAGACCATCGCCCGCCCCCAAACAAGTGACGAACTCTCCCATGCACCTTTCCGCGCGCCGTGTCGTTTTGCGCGAGTTCATCAATCTGTGATCTGTGAATGGATACGCTGAACCTGTTTCTCAAGTTCGGGGAGGTCCTTTTGGGTCATGGTCCAGACCTGACGCATATTGAGTCCGAAGTATTCATGCACCAGAATGTTTTTCAGTGCGATGACCTCCGGCCACGGTACCTCGGGATGGCCGTCCCTGAGGGGTTGGGACACTCCGCGCGCGGCCTCTCCAATCACCTGGAGATAGTGGATCGCCCAGACTTGAAGCAGTTCGTCTCGTTCAAAGACATCAATGCTATCCGTGATCCGCGCCTTGATTTTCTCGATAGCCTCCAGGATGTCGCTCACACGATCCGCATCGCTCCTCACAGAGCGATCGCATCCCGGTAGACGGATTCCCGGAACGCGGGCTTCACCCAGCCGTCGCTAGCGATGTCCACCTTCCGGCCCAAGAGGCTTTCAAGCTCCAGCATGAGAGCCGCCTGGTTGAGCAGACTGGTTCCCGAGCTCCATGTCACGAGCAGATCGACGTCGCTGTTTGGGCGGGCCTCACCCCTCGCGACGGACCCAATCAACCGAACCTGGGTTGCGCCGTGCTTGGCCGCAATGCGGATGATCGCATCGCGCTTTTCGCGAATTGTGCCGCCAACGGTCAGGTCTGCCATAGCTTAGCCCCCTCTCGGAAGTATACCGCCACACCGCGGGTTCCGCCACCCATCGAGAGAGTCCCGGCCCGTTCGCGCCGGTACGGCCTGTCTGGCAAGCCCCTCGACAGATAGCGTTCGCCGGAAAACAAATCGCCTCCCTGGGGAAGGAGGCGATAGAGGGAGTATTTGGTCGGGCCGGGGAGATTCGAACTCCCGACCTCTTGCACCCCAAGCAAGCGCGCTACCAGGCTGCGCTACGGCCCGAAAAACCAGCCTGCCCACCCGGCAAGCTAACTATACTAGTCTAGCAGATTAACCCCTGACTTTCGACGCCGCTTCCACACGCGCCCGCGCCCGTTCCGCCGCTCGCAACGTGCGCACAATGTCCCAGTCGCCCGCTTCTTTCAACCGGCGCTCCGCGCGGTCCAGCGATTCCTGCGCCCGCTTCAAGTCGATCTCGTCCGGACGCTCAGCCGACGCCGCCAAAACCCGTGTACCGCCGGGGAGGATTTCCACCCAGCCGCCGGAAACAATCACCGAATTCGACTTCCCGCCGATCGTATAGGACAACAATCCGCTGCCCAATTCCGACAGCAGCGGCGCGTGCTCCGGCAGTACGCCGAGATAACCGCCTAAGCCGGGGATGTGCGCGTCCGTCACCTGGTCTTTCACCAGTAGCCGGTCCGGCGTCGCCACTTCAAGTTCAAACGTTGCCGCCATACTCTTAGGCCTAATTTTCCTTCTTCATTTGCGCGGCCTTCTCAAGGACTTCCTCGATCGTGCCCTGCATGTAGAACGCCTGTTCCGGAATGTCGTCGTGCTTGCCGTCGCAGATCTCGGTGAAGCCCTTGATCGTATCGGCCAACTTGACGTACTTGCCCTTGAAGCCCGTAAACTGCTCGGCCACATGGAAGGGCTGAGAGAGGAAATTCTGAATCTTGCGGGCACGCGAAACGCTCAGCTTATCGTCTTCCGACAGTTCGTCGATACCCAGAATCGCGATGATGTCCTGCAAATCCTTGTAGCGCTGCAGGATCTGCTTTACGCGCTGCGCGCAGTTGTAATGGGCATCGCCCAATACCTGCGGATCCAGAATGCGCGATGTCGAAGCCAGCGGATCGACCGCCGGATAAATGCCCAGCGATGCGATGTCGCGCGAAAGGTTCGTCGTCGCGTCCAAATGCGTAAACGCCGTTGCTGGAGCCGGATCGGTGTAATCGTCAGCCGGCACGTAAATGGCCTGCACCGACGTGATCGAGCCCTTCTTGGTCGACGTGATGCGTTCCTGCAACTCGCCCATTTCCGACGCCAGATTCGGCTGGTAACCCACCGCCGAAGGCATGCGGCCCAGCAGCGCCGACACTTCCGAACCGGCCTGCGTAAACCGGAAAATGTTGTCCACGAACAGCAGCACGTCCTGCCCCTCTTCGTCGCGGAAATACTCGGCGACCGTCAGCCCGGTCAGGCCGACGCGCAACCGCGCGCCTGGCGGCTCAGTCATCTGGCCGTAAATCAGCGCAACCTTGGATTTGGTGTAGTCCGCCGGATCGACAATTTTCGATTCCTGCATCTCGAGCCACAAGTCGTTGCCCTCGCGCGTCCGCTCGCCGACGCCCGCGAACACCGAAACGCCGCCGTGGTTGGTCGCGATATTGTTGATCAGCTCCATGATGACGACGGTCTTGCCGACGCCCGCGCCGCCGAACAGCCCGATCTTCCCGCCCTTCAAATAGGGTTCGATCAGATCGATAACCTTGATGCCCGTTTCGAGCATCGTCTGCGACGTCGCCTGCTCATCGAATGCCGGAGCGGGCCGATGAATCGGGTAGAATTTCTTCGCGTTTATCGGACCCATCTCGTCCACCGGCTGCCCGATCACGTTCATCAGGCGGCCCAGCGTCTCCGGACCAACGGGCACCATTACAGGCGCGCCCAAGCTGATCGCCTTCATGCCGCGCACCAGCCCCTCGGTCGGCTGCAGCGCGATTGTCCGCACGCGGTTCTCACCGATATGCTGGGCAACCTCGCAAATGATATCGATCGGCGTAGGCGCGTTAAAACCTTCGCTCGTAATCCGGATCGCCGTGCGGATCGGCGGGATGTTGCCTTCGGGAAACTGAATGTCGATGGCCGGTCCGGCGACTTGAATGACTTTGCCGGCCGCGGCGGTGGTGGTTACAGTAGACATGGTTCGAAAAAAACTCCTACTCCAGCGCCGAAGCGCCGCTGACAACTTCAATAATTTCGCGGGTAATGCTGGCCTGCCGCAAACGGTTCATGTACAGCGTCAGCCGTTCAATCACATCGGCGGCGTTGGATGACGCTGCGTCCATGGCCGTCATTCGCGCGGCGTGTTCAGCCGCGGTCGATTCCAGAATCGCGCGGAAAATCGTCACTTCCACATACCTTGGAAGCAACGTGGCCAGCAGATCCTCCGCCGGCTGTTCGAAAATGTAGTCCGTCGTTTCCTGCTGCGCGGGCAGTGGCACGGGCAGTAACTGGACAACGTTCAAAGTGGCCGCCATCACGCTCTTAAAGTCGTTGTAGACCAGATACACGGAGTCCACTTCGGCCTTGGCGTAACGCTCGACAATTTTGCGGCCCAGCGTCGCGGCGTCGGCGTATTTCGGCGCCTTGGTCACGTTAAACGTCTCGCCGGCGATGGTAAAGCCGCGGCGGCGGAAGTAGTCGCGGGCCTTCTTGCCCACGGCCTCCACTTCCCACTTCTTCCCGGCCTTGCTTTCGGCCAGAAACTTCTGCGCGCCCTTGTTGATGTTCGTGCTGAACGCGCCCGCCAAACCGCGGTCGGAGTTGATGATTAACACCAACACCCGCTCCTCGGCGCGCTCGGCCAGCAGCGGATTCTCCGCCGCCCCTTCGCTGCCCTTGGCCGCGCCCGCCACGTTGGCCAGCATCTGCCGCAAAGAGTTTGCGAATGGGCGAGCCGCAATCACCGCGTCCTGCGCGCGGCGCAGTTTCGCCGCCGAAACCATCTTCATGGCCTTGGTGATCTGCTGCGTATTCTTCACCGAACGTATGCGCCGGCGGAAGTCGATTAACGATGGCATGGCTTACGCCTGAAATCGGCCCTTGAAGTCTTTGAACGCCTGGACCAACTCCGTCTTGATCTCGGCTGTCAGCTCGCGCTTTTCCTTGATCGAAGGGAGCAGGTTCGGATACGCCGACTCTACGAACGCGTAAAGCTCGGTCTCAAACCGGCGGCACGCTTCCACCGGAATATCATCGGTCGCACCGGACGTTCCGGCGTAAATGATCAGCACTTGCTTCTCAATCGGCAGCGGCTTGTATTGCGCCTGTTTCAACAGCTCCGTCAGGCGCTGTCCGCGGCTCAACTGCTTCTGCGAGGCCGAGTCGAGTTCGGAACCAAACTGGGCGAACGCAGCCAGCGCACGGTACTGCGCCAGTTCCAATCGGAGCGATCCGGCTACTTGCCGCATCGCCTTAATTTGCGCGGCACCGCCGACGCGGCTCACCGAGATGCCGACGTTGATCGCCGGCCGGATATTCGAATTGAACAGATCGGCTTCCAGGAAGATCTGGCCGTCGGTGATCGAAATCACGTTGGTCGGAATGTAGGCCGAAACGTCGCCCGCCTGGGTTTCGATGAACGGCAGCGCCGTCAGCGATCCGCCGGACTTGAGTTTTGAGGCCCGCTCCAGCAAACGGCTATGCAAGTAGAACACGTCGCCCGGAAACGCTTCGCGGCCCGGAGGACGGCGCAGCAGCAGCGAGATCTCGCGGTACGCCGCGGCGTGCTTGGAAAGATCGTCGTAGATGATCAGGACATGCTGCCCGCGGTCACGGAA
>CAMDKT010000320.1 GCA_945900935.1 Candidatus Sulfopaludibacter sp. SbA3
GAGGGCTGTTGCTGGACGGCGACGGACCGGCGCGGCCTGACGCGGCCGTCCTGAGTTGACGAGCCGCCCGCCGGCGTTTCCGCGGGCGCATCCCAACTGGCTACCTGAGTGCCCGAACCGCCCCCGGAACCGGAGACCGCCGTCGGCTGCGTTCCCGTCACAAACACCTCGCTTCGGGCATTCGAATTTCCGGCCGAAGCCAGCAATCCGTTGGCTGGATCGATGGGCACGGTGACGACGCCATCGGGCATCGGGAAAGGTCCGGCGCCGCGGTAAGCGCGATGCGTGTGCGCTCGCTTCATGAATTCGGTCCAAATCGGAAGCGCCGATTGCGACCCTTCCAAATTGAGTTCTTCGTTGTCGTCGTAACCGACCCAAACGACGCAAATCAGTTTCGCGGTGTAGCCGGCGAACCATCCGTCGTGAGAAGTTCCTGTCTTTCCCGCCGCCGGCAAACCGAATCCCCGGGCCCGCACGCCTGCGCCGGTTCCGGAGCGAACGACCTCTTCCAACATGCTTGTCATCAGAAACGCGATTCGCTGGTCCAAAACCTGTTTTCGCACTGGTTTATGGGCAAAAATTTCAGAACCTGTATCGTCTCTAACCGTTCTCACCCAAGTTGGTTTACTGAAAAGCCCCCGATTGGCGAATACTGTATAGGCACCCGCCACTTCGATCGGGGTGACTTCATAGGCACCCAGCGCCAGCGCTGGAGTTGCCCGGATTTGCAGATTCATCCCCGCTGAACGGGCCATCTTTACGATTTCACCGTAGCCAACGGCTTCGGCAAGCTTCACTGCGGGGATGTTCAAAGATTTGGCCAGCGCGGTTCGAAGCGTTACCGTCCCGAAGTAATGATTGCCGTGATTGTTGGGCTCGTAGGACTTGCCATCGAACCAAAACGTGGTGGGCTCATCGACGATCGTCGAGGTGGGAGTGAAGACATTGGCACCCCCTTCAAGCGCGGTGTTCAGCGCGGTGGCGTAGACAAAAGGCTTAAAACTGGAACCAGGCTGGCGACGGGCGACAGCGCGATTGAGCTGGGAGAGTCCGTAACTTCGTCCCCCCACCAGGGCGCGAATTTCGCCGTTAGTGGGATCCATGGCGATCAGCGCCACCTGTGCGCCGCCGGCGTTCTTATTCTTCCGGCGTTCCAATTGTTTATCCACTTCGGCGAGACCGGCGCGAATGGCTTCCTCGGCGTCCTGCTGTAGTTCGGTGTCAAGGGTGGTGTAGACGCGATAGGAGCTGGAAGTGAAATCGTGGTCAGCCAGGGACTCGTGCAGAAAATCGTTCACGAGATCGACGAAGTAGGGGGCGTCGCCGGTATCGGCCCCGCTTCTGACGATGGTCATCGGCGCCGCCGCCGCATCGCCGAACTCTTTGTCTGAAATATAGCCGTTGTCCCGCATCAATTGCAGCACAACGTTGCGGCGGCTTTTCGCCCGGTCCGGCCAGCGAATCGGATTCCTGAAACTCGGCAATTGAATCAGCCCCGCTAATGTGGCGGACTCGGGCAAACTGAGCGCCCGGACGTCTTTTCCGAAATAGGCCTGCGAAGCTTCGCCGACTCCGCGGATGGCGAAACTGCCCCTCCGGCCAAGATCGATCATGTTGGCGTAATGCTCGAAGATCTGCTGCTTGGACAGCTTCTGCTCCAACACCAGCGTGATCAGCGCCCCCTCAATTTTGCGCTTCCAATTCTTGTCCAGACTTAACCAGAAATTACGAGATAACTGCATCGAAAGCGTCGAAGCGCCCTCTTCCTTGCGCCCCTTCTTGACGTTAATGTAGACAGCCTTGGCGATTCGCAGGGGATCGAATCCGGCGTGCTCGAAGAACCGTTTGTCTTCCACTGAAACGATGGCGTTGACTAGCTGCTTCGGCAAGTCGTCAAACGCCAGCAGCCGCCTCTTTTCCCGCTTCTGATCGAATAAATGCGTGACCAATTCGGGTTCCAGCGAGTAGACGGTGCGCGTCGTGTTGTCTCGAAGCGAGATAATGCTTTCAATTTTTCCGTCGACCAGCCGGATCACGCCGCCTTCGTTGTCAAAGTAGGAATCCGGACCCGGAAGAATCTCAATGGCGTCCGACCGGAGGTTGTACCACCCCATCCGGTTCGCCTTTGAATCCCCATAGCCAGCGCTTCGCAACGAGCGGAGTATTTCCTCCTTGGAAATCTCGTCGCCGACGTTCAAACTCCGAGGCGTCGCGAAGATCATCGACGTATTCGGGAACGGCCCATCCTTCAACTTCTCGTCGATCAGGTTCGAGTAGTGAACATAGGTGAATGCGCCAAAGACAATGGACGTGGCTCCGAGAAACGTTACGCCATAAAGCAGGTAGCGCCGAAACGGGGTTGGCGTACGACGTTTCCGGGGTACACCCTTCCCCTCAGATTTTAGGAGCGGATCGCTCTTGGCCATACTGTATCCACGCCTATTTTCGCACATCCGGAGGGGGCTAACCTGTTTACGTTAGGCACGAACTACTTGCGACCATTGCCGGAAAGACTCTCCAACTCTCTCCAGATATTATCGTCATGCTCGCGCCAATCATCCCCCTCGCGTCCAGCAAAGTGAACCAGCTTTACATTCAGGGTCCCGTGTCCGAATGGGCAAATATACTCGACCTGCGGGGTTCCGATTCGCAGCATCTGATCCCACGCCCCGGAATTGACCGGCATTCGAAGCCGTCGAAGACAGGTTCGGCAGCGGTATCGCTGATCCAGCACGATCACGTACAGCGTTCCGGCCCCGGCCAGAAAATAACCGAAGATCGCCGTCGTCCACGTCAGATCCTGCCCAAACCGGCGAAGTTTCACGCCCCCAAACATGACCGGATCCGGAAGAAGCGCTTCCATCGTCAGCCAGATCCCGGCAAACAAGGCGACGGCCGTGACGATCTTGGCCGAAAAGAACAGCCAATATTTCATATTGAGTTAGACTCCGGCTCAAGCAGTTTGGTTGCTGCCTCAAAGCAACTTCCATACAATACGTATCGGCAGGTCCGCGGGTTCGCCTTTTGAGGGTTAGGGCTCGGCCAATAATAAATCGCCAATCCTTCACGGACGCACCAAGGGACATAAGAGGGTAGGCAGTCTCGATCAGCGTGGCGGTCGGATGCACACCTTTGCAGGTCATGCCCTCGGCCATTCCAGTAATTTTCCAGAACTCCGAAGACACGTTCCACCGGATCTGGTGCGTAGCGTACAGATGGCGGCGGCGCACTCGCCCCGCCGCCGTTCCTACCCCAGAGCAGTCTGGGGAAGAAGCACCGCCTTCCCCAGACACCAGCGCACGGATTCGAGTACGGCTACCAATGAGAATGCGGCAAAGTAAGTGGCATTGCCCTTCAGAAACCTTCAGAAGTAGAGCTTGAGCGCCACCTGGAAAATTCGCATATTGCTTCGCAAGCCGCGGATCTCTCCGACGCGCGGAGCATCGGGAACGATGGAGTCGATCCCGGCCCAGCCGAGGCCGTTGGGAGTTCCGAATTGTGGGGTGTTGAGGGCGTTGAAGGCTTCGCCGCGGAACTGCACACGGCCCTGCTCGCCCAACTGCCGGATCACCCAGTTTTTGGCAATTGAGAGATCCAAGGAATTGGTGCCGGGAGAAACCAGGATGCCGTTGCCGGCGTTGCCGTAGTGGCATAAATCGAGCCGATTGGGGATGTTGCAGTCGGTGCGGCGGAAGGCGGCGGGGTCGAACCACAAGGTACGTGTGGCTTTGTCGCCGAGCCGTCCATCAGCTATTCGGTCAGGGCGAGTGCCGAAACCGGTATTGAGGTTTCCGCCGGAGACCGCGAAAGGCAGCCCCGTGCGGAGCATGACGATGCCGCTGGCCTGCCATCCCCCAAGCGTGGCTTTTTTGAAGCCGGTGGAATTGCGGGCGATAGGCAGGTCATAGACGAAGTTCGCCACCGCGCTATGGGTGATATCGAAGCCGTACCGGGTACGATCGGAGCGGCGGTCACGCGGATTCTGGTAGACGGACTGCACGTCGCCAGCCGGGTCGTTGCGACCATAGCCTTCTCCGAGAGCCTTGCTGTACGTGTAGGCCAAGCCGAGGGTGACGCCGTGGCTATAGCGCTTCTGCGCCTGGACCTGGAGGCCGTGATAGCTGGCGCTGGCGAAGCTGTCGAGAAACCGGATATTGTTCAACAGCCGGGGAATGTTGCCCTCGCCCGCGCTGACGTAGGCCTGGAAGGGGCGGAGGCTGTTGATGTCGGTGTTCGGGGAGGGGTCTGGGGAGTTGATGTTAGGGACGGTGTTGTCGAGGTGGCTGGTTTTTGAGCCGACGTAGCCCACAGTGAGAATGGTGCTGAAGGGAAGCTGGCGCTGGATGTCGAAGCTCCATTGGATGTAATTGCTGGCCTTGTTATTGGGGATCATGCTGAGCACGTTCGTGCGGGCGGCGGCCGTTCCCTGGCCGGGGAAGGCATTGTCGAGAGTGAGGATGGAGGATCCCGGGCGGAAGCGGCGGGTCTGCAAGTTGTAGTTCTGACCGGCGTACTGCACGGGGATCACCTGAGCGGTATCGGTAACGGAGTTGAAGCCGAAGGTACCGGACAGCGGCGGCTGGAGGTTGAGGATGGAGAAATTGTTAAGTTGCTGCGCGTTGGCGTACCAGCCAGCGCCGCTACGGATGACCCATTTGTCGGTGGCGCGGTAAGCGAGACCGAGGCGAGGCATGAAAAAGCGTTTCTGGGGGTCGTAGAATTTGAATTCCTTGCCGGGTTCCGGCACCACAGTTGGGAGTTGGCGGCCGTCGCTGGCGGTGCTTAGGATATCGAAGCGCAGGGACCGCCAAGTCCTATTGAGATCTGTCGCCAAGCCGAAATAATCCCAGCGCACGCCGAGGTTCATGCTCAGGCGGCGGTTAACCTTCCATTCGTCGAGGAAATAGCCGCTGTACCGATGTTGGCGGGGTTTCTGGACCAAGAGACCTTCGGCGGTGGAGGTGCCGCTGGGGTAGCCCAACAGGAATCCCGCCAGAGGGTAGCCGCCTTCGCAGCAGGCGTAGCTTCCGTACGGTACGTTGGCCGCGGCGCGCTGGATGGTGAGGCGACGGTACTCCATGCCGAGCTTAAAAGTGTGGTTGGATTTGACGAACGTAAAGTTGTCGGAGATCTGATACGTGTCGTTGAAATCGATGCGTGCCCCGGAGTCGCCTTGGAGGATGCCGGTAGGGGGAATGGCGGCTTCGAGGGGGCGGAACTTGCGGTTGTTATCCACGGCGACGCGGAACAGGCCGATGCCGAGGGAATCGACGTCGAAATCGGTGTTAGTGCGGGGGTTGGACTGGTCGTGATCCACGCGGTTATAGCCGAACCGAAATTCGTTGATGATGGTCGGGCGGAACAGGTGGATGTACTGCGAGGCGATGTTGTGGGGACGGAGGCCGAAGATGGTGCTGAAGTTGGGATTGATCTGGCGGTCGTCGAAATTGGTCCGCTGGACGGCGTAGCGCACGAAGACGCGATCGTTGTCGGAGAAGTTGTGGTCGATACGGGTGAAGTATTGGTTTTGGGCGAGAATGGACGGGACACTCTGAATGACGTTGGTGTCGAGGATGTCTTCGGGCCGGAACTGCGGCAGGGGAAGGAATTTATTGACAAAGTTCTGCGCGTTCCGGTTGATGCGGCTGGGGGGAATGATGTTGGATATCTGGCCTTGGGAGTTTCGGAAGGGCTCCCCGGATACAGGATCGTAGACAATGATGGGCGCGCGGATGGGAACTCCGTTACGGACCAGAGGGGTTAGGAGGGCTGAGAAATCGCCGTTGCGGAACTCGGGGGGGAACCAGAAAGCCTGGGAGACGGACTCTTCGGTCTGGCGAACGCCTTCGTAGTTGAAGCTCCAGAAGGTGCGGTCCTTGCCGTTGTAACGAGGCAGACGCACGGGACCGGAGAGCCACGCGCCGAACTGACTGCGGCGGAGCGCGTTTTTGTTGCGCAACGGTGTGCCGGCGGGAACCTGGAAGTTGAGGAAGTAGTCGCGAGCGTCTAAGATATTGTTGCGCGTGAAGTCGAAGAAGGTGCCGTGGAAATTATTGGTGCCGCTCTTGAGGGCGATCTGGACGACGGCACCGTTATTCTGTCCGTATTCGGCGGAAACGGAGCCGGTCTGAATTTTGACCTCTTCAATAGCGTCGATGGAGGGGCTGAAGAGCACTTGGTTGACGAGGGGCTCCGTGGCGACGACGCCATCCATGGTGATGTTTTGGTTGGCGTCGCGCTGGCCGTTGGCGCTGAGAGTGACGGCGGCGCCGCGGAAGGGGAAACCTCCAGGGGCTTGCACGTTCTGCCCCATGCGGGTGCCGTACTGAACACCTGGGGTTAGCAGGGCAAGGCTGGCGAAGTTACGACCGAGTAACGGGAGTTCCTGGATTCGGCGCCGCTCGATGGTTGTGGAAACAGCCGCGTCATCGGTTTTGAGCTCGACGCCTGACGCCGCCACTTCAATCCGCTCGCTGGTGGCACCGACTTCGAGAGTCACGTTAACGCGAGCCTTCTGTTGATAGGCGACGTTTACGCCGGTTTTGGTTTGGGTCTTGAAGCCGGACAAGGAGACAGTGACGGTATAGTCGCCGATTTCGATAAGGGGGAACGAGAAGTTGCCACTTAAGTCGGTTCGCGTCTGCCGTTTTCCCTGTGTAGCGGTCCGCAATAGCGTAACCTCGGCACCGGGCACGATAGCGCCGCTGCCGTCGGCGACGGTTCCTAGAACTTCAGTCGAAGTGGTCTGCGCCAAAACGGCGAGCCCACAAATCGCGGCCAAAACCAAAAACCTCATGAAGCCTCCTGACAAAGATAAAGCGCGAATCCACCATAGGAAATATTCATTCGGATGTCAACGGTTGCCTCTGCTGCCGCAGAAACTTCGCATGGCGGGCTGTCAGCAGCGGCCAAAGGTCGGCAGAGCGCATATTTGCGGCAATCATAGCGGGCAAAGGAGATTCGCAAGCAGATAAGGATGACTGGCAGAGGGGTCGCAGAGGCTTCGCGGAGCCGCCTGTGCGCG
>CAMDKT010000321.1 GCA_945900935.1 Candidatus Sulfopaludibacter sp. SbA3
GAAGGCGAGTTCCCCATCGCCTACTTTCCAGTGCTCCTGAAGGTAGGTTGGCAGCCATGTGATGTAGAAATACCAGGGGTAGGACAGCAGAAAATACTGCACCCACAGGCCCCAGACGCTGCCGCTCGATACCAGCTTGCCCCACGGAACGTCGCCATGGCCTTCCGCTTTTTCGGCCGAGGCGGCGATGATCTTCAGTTCCTCTTTGTTAACCGACGGATGATCGGCGGGATTGTCACGGTACCAGCGGTAGAAGGCAACCGCCCAAAGCACTCCAATTGCGCCGAATAATCCAAAGGCGGTGCGCCAGTCCATCACCTTGAATACGGCGATTACCAGGAAGCCGGTGACGGCGCCTCCCCAGCGGGCCGAAAGCCACGTGATGCCCTGCGCGCGAACCTGCTCATCCTTCGGAAGCCAAGTTGTGTAGGCCTTCGTGATGTTCGGAAAGCACCCCGCCTCACCGGCGCCAAACAGCAGGCGGGCGGCGAACATCGACCAAAAATTCCACATCCAACCCGTGGCGGCGGTGAAGAAACTCCACCAAAGGACAATGCGCATCAGCACCTTGCGGGCGCCAATCTTGTCGCCCAGCCAGCCTCCCGGAATCTCAAACGCCGCGTAAGCGCCGGAAAAGGCAAGAAATATCCAGCCCATGTCCGTTTTGGAAAAGTTCAGATCACGGGAAATGTGCGGTGCCGCATACGAAATGGCAACGCGGTCAATGTAGGACAGAATCGCCAGTGTGACGGCGAAAATAATAACTAAATGTCGTGATCTGGTCGGCTTCATGCGACTCCCTTATTCATTCCCCGGCGGGTCTAATTCTCGTTCCAACCACTCCAGATACGCCGGCAAACCATCGACCACCGGGATCGCGATCGCTTCCGGAACCTCGTAACTGTGCAAGCTCGCCAACCGCTCCTGCAGCCGGCCGAGCAGATCCCTGCGGCTCTTCACCACCAGCATCACTTCATCGCCCTCGTGAACTTTCCCCTGCCATCGATAGATGCTCACGATACCATCAATTATGTTCACGCAAGCGGCTAATCGCTCCTCCACTAGCCCTCTGGCGATGCGTGTTCCCTCCTCCCGCGAGGCGCATGTTGAAAAAACAATTACTTTATCTGTCATGAAGTCTGGATTTCGGAGCAAAAGCAGATTATAAACAAAGGTGAGGCAAGTTGTTAGTGCAAGAAGAGAAAAAGTTGAATTGGAGGCGATTGGCGGCAATTGCGGCAACCGGCGTGTTGTCAGTTTACACCGTCCTTACGCTGCAGGGGCCCCATGGTATTGGCGCGCTCCGCTTGCAGATCGCCAGGATTCAGGAACTGCATTCGCAGCAGGGAACCCTCTCGCAAGAAGTAAAGAAAAAGCAAAAACGCGTAGACTCCCTGACACGCGGCCAGAACATCGACTTGGAAATGCGCCGCTTCGGCCGGACGCTTCCCGGCGAAGTGGAATACAGGGTGGCCGAGCCCAAAGTGGATGCGCCCGCTGAGGACGATGAAATCACGGGGAATTGAAGGGTTCCCGGATTTACTGCGGTCAGGCCCGTCGTCGGCTCTATGCATTGCGATGCCTTTCATCAGATTCCTCGCGGTAATGGCCGCGACTCGTCTGCCGGCAAGCGGTTTCCGGCTAACAACCCAAGGACCGCCAAACGCAACGGGCTAAATCAATTGACGCCGGCTCGGCGCTGTCCCATAATCGAGTCTGGAAAGGGCAATGGGGAGGCGAATGAATCAGGCCGGATTGGCCGCCCGTTGGGCGGGCTTTTTCTTCATCCTGGCGGCAACGGCGGTTCTCAGCGTCGTACGCGGCCAACAGGACGCGCGCGCCGGGTTGGAAGGCACGTTTACTCGAACCGTCCGGCCTTTTCTTGAAACGTATTGCATCACATGCCACGGCCGGCAGGAGCCTGCGGCGCAGTTGGACTTGAGAGGGTTCACGACCATGGCGGCCTTAATGCAGGACGGCCGCCGGTGGAGCCAAATCCTGGAGCGTCTCGAAGCGGAGGAGATGCCGCCTAAGGGAGTTCGCCATCCACTGCCGCGGGAGCGGCGCACGGCCGTCGATTGGTTCCACGCCGTCCGCGAACACGAAACGCGCCGCAATGCCGGCGACCCGGGCGTCGTGCTGGCGCGGCGCCTCAGCAATGCCGAGTACAACTACACGGTCCGCGATCTAACAGGCGTCGACATCCGTCCAACCCGCAAGTTTCCTGTCGATCCGGCCAACACGGCGGGCTTTGACAACTCCGGCGAAACGCTGAGCATGTCGCCCACACTCCTCAAAAAATATCTGGCGGCGGCGCGTGAAACGGCCGCCCACCTGTACTTGAAGGAGAAGGGATTTGCCTTCGCGCCGCATCCGATGCTGGTCGAAACCGACCGCGACAAGTTTGCCGTGCATCAGATCGTCGATTTTTACCACGCGCAGAACATCGACTACGCCGATTATTTTCAAACTGCCTGGCGCTTCCGGCATCGGGCGGCGCTCGGGCAGCCCAATGCCACGAGGGCCGATCTCGCGCGGCAATACGGCGTCAGCGCCAAGTATCTGGAAACCGTCTGGCGGACCCTTGAGAGAGCCGAAGAGGCCGGTCCGCTGGTGAAACTGCAAGCGATGTGGCGCGCGTTGCCTGAGGCAAAGGGGCCCGGTCAGCCGAACCTGGCGCGAGCCGGCAGCGAGGAGATGCGATCCTACATCGCCAACGCGCGCCAGAAGGTCGAACCGCGGTTTATCAACATTACGGCGGGCACCATCGGCGCGGCCTGGCAGCCGTTGTTGATTTGGAAAAATACGCAATACGCAACCCATCGCCGAAAGTTCGATCCCAGGCAGTTGCAGGCGGAGGGCGAGCCGCCGTTCAATCAGGACGGCGTGGTGGAGCCCGAATGGGAGAACGCCTTCGGCCCCGGCAAGACGATCCTGGTCAAAAATGAGGCCGGCGATCCGGATCTCGCTATTCCGGCCGGTCAACGCGCTCGCTACGAAGCCGCGTGGGGCCGGTTTTGCAGCGTCTTTCCCGACATGTTCTACAAGGAGTCGCGCGGCCGCAACTATTTCCGGACGGGCAAAGATGAAGGCCGTTATCTGAGCGCGGGCTTCCACAACGTCATGGGCTACTTCCGCGACGACCAGCCGCTCTATGAGTTGTTGTTGGACGGCAAGCAGCAGGCGACCTTGGACGCAATGTGGCGGGAGATGGATTTCGTCGCTTCCATCAACATCCGTACTTACGTCGAATTCGCCAAGCTGGGGACGCGTGGAACGCGAGACGACTTCAAAGACGGCGAGCCCGAGGTTCGAGAGATCGAAGTGGCGGAGATCATCTCGGAAGCAAAGATCAGGAAACTCGAAGCCGACTACCTGCAATTCGCCAAGGGCGGCAGCGATGTGGCTATCCCAGCAATCAAAGATTTCTTCGACAGGGCCAACGAGGGCATTCGCTGGGTCCAGCAAGCCCGTCGCGACGCTGAACAAAGTCACTTGCAGTCGCTGTTCGATTTCGCCGCCCGCGCGTATCGACGGCCGTTGTCACCGGCCGATCGCGCCGATTTGCTGTCCTTCTATCGCGAAGCCAAGGAGCGCTATGCCCTGGACCATGAGGGCGCGATTCGCGAGGCGGTCGTACTGATCCTGATGTCTCCGAAGTTCTCCTACCGCGTAGACCTGGTCGAAGTCGGCGGCGGCGTGCAGCCGCTTTCGGATTTCGATCTGGCCAGCCGGCTCAGTTATTTCCTGTGGTCGAGCATGCCCGACGCTGAGCTGTTGCGGCACGCCGCCGCGGGCAACCTGCGCAAGCCGGAAGTCATCAAAGCTCAGGCGCGACGGATGCTGCAAGACCCACGTATCCGGGCGCTGGCGGTCGAATTCGGGGGCAACTGGCTGGAGTTTCGCGATTTCGAGCAGATCGGTACCGTGGACCGTGCGCGCTTTCCTTCATTCAGCGACGCATTGAGAGAGGCGATGTTCGAGGAGCCGATTCGCTTCTTCCTGGACGTATTTCGCCGCAACCGTTCGATTCTCGACTTGCTTTTCGCTCGCGACACGTTTGTGAATCCTGTTCTGGCCCGTCACTACGGTATGCCGCCGGCAGGGGGCGATGATAGTGCTTGGGTTCGCGTCGACGACGCCGGCCGTTACGGGCGGGGCGGCCTCCTGCCCATGGCCGCGTTTTTGACAAAGAACGCGCCGGGCCTGCGGACCAGCCCGGTGAAGCGCGGCTACTGGGTGGCGAAGAACATACTGGGTGACCAAATACCGCCGCCTCCGCCGGTGGTCCCCGAGTTGCCGGCGGATGAGGCCAAGATGGATTTGCCGTTGCGCCAAATGCTGGAGCAACACCGGGCCAACCCGAGTTGCGCCGCCTGTCACGCGCGTTTCGACTCTTTCGGATTGGCGTTCGAAGCGTTTGATCCGGTCGGCCAACGTCGAACCCACGATCTGGGCGGCCGCCCGGTGGATGCTCGCGCCTCCTTCCCGAAAGGCTTCGAAGGAGAGGGCGTGCAGGGAATCCGGCAGTACATTCGCGACCACCGCAAAGACGATTTCACGCGCGGCTTTTCCGGCAGACTTTTGGCCTATGCCTTGGGACGCAGCCTGGCGCTCTCCGACGACCTTCTGATTCGAGAGATTGGCGGCAAGCTTGGCAACGATGGCTGCTGTTTTGAGACTGTAATTGATAGCATCGTTACGAGTCGGCAGTTTCTCAACAAGAGGTGAACCATGATGAACACGTCCCGAAGGACCTTTCTCCGCGGCGTCGGCGTGACCATGGGCTTGCCGTGGTTGGAATCGCTGGCGGCCACAACCGCCGCGCAGCCCCAGCGCTTTGCGGTGCTGTTCATGGGCACGGGCATCAGTCCCGGCCGCTGGTGGGCCAAAGGGGCGGGCGCAGGGCTGGAACTGAGCGAATCGCTGGCGCCGTTGGAACCGCTCAAGGCGAAGATTAACGTCATTGACGGCCTGTTCAACAAGGCGGCCACGGGGCAGGGGATTCATCCGGCGATGACCGGCAACATGCTGTCCGGCGTGCCGATCCGCAAAGGTTCGATCATCCAGGGCGGCATCACCATGGACCAGGTGCTGGCCAACCAGATCGGGCAGGAGACGCCGCAGCCCAGCATGGTGTTGGCCTGTGAGCGGGCCATGACCGGGTTCCATGAAACGAACTTTTCGAACGCCTATAGCTCGCATATTTCGTGGCAGAGCAGCGATTCGCCGGTGCCCAACGAGATGTACCCCTCGTTGGCCTTCGACAGCCTGTTCGAGAACGGCGGCAGACTGCGCAACACGAGCGTGTTGGACCGCGTGAAGGACCATGCCGTGGCGCTGAGCGGCAAGATCAGCGCCACTGACAAAATTAAGCTGGACGAATATCTCGCCAGCGTCCGCGACGTCGAACGCAGCATTGAGCGGATGCGTACGGATAAGCAGAAGGCAGAAGATCGGGCCGGCGACGCGGGTCGTCCGCTGTTGGCGATGAAGCGTCCGCAGGACGGTTTGCCCGAAGATATCCGCGATCACATTCGCCTGATGTGCGACATTGTGGCCCTCGGGTTTCAGACCGACAAGACGCGCGTGGCCTCGCTGCTCCTGGCCCGCGACCTGTCCGCGCTCTACTATCCGTTCCTCGGCGTGAGCAGGCAGCATCACGGCGCTTCCCATTACGACACCGAGGCGGACTATCAAAAGATAGTGCATTTCCAGGTTAGCCAGTTGGCCTATCTGGCGCAGCGCCTGGACGCCATGCCCGAAGGGGAGAGCACGGTGTTGGACAACTGCTGTCTGCTGTGGATGTCGAACATGTGGTCCGGGACGAAGCACGACAACAAGAAGGTGCCGGTGGTGACCATCGGCGGGATGGCTGGCAAGCTGAAAACCGGCCGGGCGCTTAACTATTTCGAGTCGGGGGACGAGAATCGGAAGTTGTGCAGTTTGTACCTGGGAATCATGGATCGGATGGGCGTTGAGCTCAAGGAGTTCGGCGACGCCGGCAGCCGGTTAGCGGGTTTGTAGAGAGTAAAAGAGTCGCGCAACTTTGGCGTGCCATGCACGGGAAACGCATGATGAAAGCCGCCGCCAGCGCGCCGCGCAACGTTCCTCAAAGTGCATATCCCAACGGCTGTTTATTTGAATTGAAGTAACCCCCTGGACAGCGAGTGCGTGACTGTGGCCAGGAACTGCTTGTTCGAGTCCAGTGTGGGGAGGCAAATATCAAAGTCTCTTCCGTTGCAACCTAACCCGTTGGTTTTTGTTGTGGTTAGGTGGTTCGAGCGGCGTTATTCGTCGTCCCGTCAAAATGATGCACTTCGTTTGGTCTCCTCCTATGGCAATGCGATATTCTTGGGTTCATGCGCATTTCCCGCCGTACAAGTGGCGGTCGCGGTGAATACGAGATCAGCGAAACGGCGCCGAACGGTTTGGCGCCGAAGGACTTGTTTTTCCGCCGTATCCTTTTGGTGTTCGGTCCGGATTGGGTTGTTGATTCGGGAGTGCAACTCACGAATCAGGGAGGGAATCGACGGCTTCGATTGTTGGACGCTGGGATGCAGTTGCATCGTCAGGTCGCAGCTGCCTTGATGATGCCGCATTCGGTGCGGACTGATGCATCGTTGGGACGCCGTATGCCGATTTTGCAGGCTGATCTCAAAGGAAAGTCGACGCGGCCGGTGCGCCCGCTTGGCGACTGCCTGCCGTGGCACAACACCGGCAACCGCCTGCACCCGAACCAGAAGCCAGTGCCAAGTCTAAAGCCCATTATTGAAACTTTCACCGAGAGGGGAGAGTTGGTGTTAGACCCATTTTGTGGAAGCGGTACCTCGCTTCTTGCCCGCCAAGATTCTCGGCAGGCGGTACTTCGGTGTTGAACTTCAGCCGAAGTACGTCCGATCTACGCATCGATTTCAGATGCCGAGGCGTTCGCGGACCTCTTTGAAACCCTCTTTGATGAGGCTGGGGTGGGACAAGAGCAGCCTAAAGGGCCAAGCGGCGAGGAAGTTTGCTTGA
>CAMDKT010000322.1 GCA_945900935.1 Candidatus Sulfopaludibacter sp. SbA3
GAAATGGGAAACCATTTTCAAAGACGCCATGATGACGGCGGCGGCAATCGACCGGCTGGTGCATGATAGAGTGATCATCGAGTTGAACATCCCGAGCTACCGGGTCGAAGCACGCCAAGAAACAACAACAGGAGGAAACCCAAGGCGAAAGCGACTGAAACGGCGTCGCGGCAAAAAGAGAGCTGTGGAAATGCCGGGTCTGTGGAAAGCGTGGAAAGCCAAAGGCAGTTTTCCCACTTTCCCACCGCCCCGAACCATCTCTCAAAAAAAACCGCCGCGGCCGGGCGCTTCGCGCCGCCCTAAGCGTTAAAAAGTAATTGTCGTTGGTAGGGAGAAATAGTTGACGCTGGACAACCGAGCCTTCCGCCGAAGAAACTGACGAGAACTGTATGGAGATGTTCCGCGGCTTCGCGCAAGACTTTTTGATGCTCGCCTCCGTCCCAAAGCTGCGCTTTGGGGGTATCGCGACGGCGACCAGTCCACAAGCCCGGGATGACGCTCCGGGCGGGGCTAAATGCGGGATAATCGAAATATGCCAAGGGGCCCTACCGGATTAGTCCACTATCGGCTGCTGGATGCCGAGATCAAGAGCGCCATCGACAAACTGCGCGAGAAATGTCCGGAGGTCGTCGACGTTTCCTACAATATGCGCGAGGACTCAACTGGCGATCCGTCCCTCTTTTTTCGCATCGTTCTGGCCGATGAGGCTGCTAACGAAGATACTATCGCCAACACAGCACGTCGCATTAGAACGCTCCTTTACGACGAGATAAGGCCTATCGAGAATTGGGGCTTGCTCGCCTATTCCAATTTCAGCAGCTTTTCGGAACAGAAACTACGAATGGATCCGAAATCGTCCTAGATGGCTTACCACGATGATCTATTGGCCCAGGCATTTCAGCTTGTTCATACGGTGCCCTCTACACAGGCGACTCTTCGAAGGGCTGTCTCATCCGCCTACTACGCCGTCTTTCATCTGCTGATTGCTGAGGCGACTGCCAATTGGAGCAACGTTAAACTTCGACCCGCGCTTGGGCGAGCCTATGATCACGGAATAATGAAGACGGCATCCAATCGGCTTCTGAATCCGCAGCACTTCCCTTTTACCGGTGAAGATCCTCAAGTTGTGGCGGATCTGCGGTTTATTGCAACCGCGTTCGCTGAGTTGCAGGAAAATCGCCATTTTGCGGACTACAATCTCACCATCGACCTGGATCCAATGAACGCCGCCGAGCAGGTAAAATCCGCTGAGGATATCTTCGACGCGTGGCCGACCATCAGAAGTCACCACATCGCACAGGAATACCTCGTCTCGCTGGTCGTAAAAAATCGCTAAGGCATTTATTTCATCGCGTGCCGGGCATCCTCCAGCACCCGCTTTGCCCGGCTGGGATTAAACACGCCGCACGAACAGAAACGCGCGAGGTAAGTAACCGCCTCGGCCGGCGTGCGCCGCCCTTCCTTCACCCAATCGATCATCTTTTTCGCCAAAGAATGGCTCACCATCCCGTGCCCGCACATGGTGGAAAGCATCATGGTCTGCGTGTTCGGCAGCTTTTCCGTTTTGCCTTCAAAGCCCAGCGAATAGCCGACGGAATGGCGCGGAATGCCCACTTCATGGCAGCAGGCTTCGGCGTTCTCGACGGATGTCGAAATGTTGATGCTCATGCCGAGATCGGCTTCTTTGACTTTTTTCAGAAAATCAATCGCCGCGACGCGGTTGTCGAAAACGGCGGCCACTGTCGTAGGCGCGTCGAGGCCGCGGACCACTTCTTCAAAATCCGGCGTCATGTCGCGGTTCCAATGGTTGAACGGGCTCATCTGATCCGACGGGCGAAGGCAGCCGCCGTGGCGCGCGTCGCCCAGATTGACGGGCTTGAAAGGAATAGCCATTTGCAGGAACTGGCGCAATTTGGGCAGCGCGTCTTTGTCATTCTTTCCGCGCGAGCAAATGGCGAACACAATGTAGTCGTCTCTAAAAGACGCGGCAGGTCCATAACGATGAAGAGTATTTGTCACTTGGCGGCTCCCGCGGGTACTTTCTGCTCTGATTCGATAGCGTCCGGATTTGTGATGCGCCCCAGGCCGACGTTCGTCTTGGCCCGATGCAATTCGTAGCCGAGCCGTTCCAGAATCGGCGCGACGACGTTCTCATCCCCATTGGCATCGCAGCGAACGCCGACGCCGAGTACAACCACGGTGTCGATCTCGCGCTCCACTTCCTTGACCAGGCGGATAATCTCCTCCGTCTTGTCAATGGTGGTTTTGATTTCGAGAATCGCCGACATGACCTTTTCCTGCAAGATGTCCTCGCGGAGGCGGCCGGTCGTCTGGTCCGTCATCAACGTCGTCACCGGGTTCTTCTTCTCGAAGGCGACGCCCGCCGCCGCGAGCTTCATCGACATGCGTTCGATCTCATGGAATCGCGCGCCGACACCGGGCCGACCGAACTCGATGGTGAAGCCCACTTCGCCTTCCTTCACGCGTCCACTGATGTCGTTGGTTTTAACTTCCTCAGTGCCGCGCCCTTCAATACCGGTGGATTCGTGGGGCACGCGCGGGTCGGAAAACGCGCGGCGCACAACGCGCGGCCAGACGAGTTCATCGGGCTCGAAAGCGTTCGTCGGGCAGACATCGGGTTCCGGATCAAAACGCAGACGCATCATCTGGAAAATCTTGCGCATCGTGCGCACGATGGTTGGATTGAGGTTTTCCTTGCTGAGGCCGTTGTAGCAGGCGTAGCATTCGACGCACTCGTCGCGGTCGATCGTGGCGCGCTTGATCGCCGGGTCAATGTAAATGGCGCCCATGGGGCAGACGTAGGTGCAGTTGCCGCAAGCCACGCATTTGTCGGGATTAATTTTCATTGGGTGTTGCTCCGGGTTCGGACTTGAACAGGTGACGGGAAGCGTCTATACCAAGATATAGAATCCCGCCGAGAACGCAAAATCCAGCAGCGATGTAAAAGGGGACATTCCAGCCGAAGGACTTGACGATGTAGCCAAGGGCGACCGTGGAAATGGCGCCGCCGATGTTGCCAAAGGTGTTCATCACAGCGGACACAGACCCGGCGAAATCTCCGCCAACGTCGAGCGGAATGGCCCAGGAAACGCCCACGGTGATTTCAAGCCCAAAGAAGGCGAGGCACGTGTAGGCTACGCACATTTCCGGATTGGACGTCATGGTGGCGGGGACGATGCCCAACGCGGCGATGGCGAAACCCGCTGAGCCAACAGCCTGGCGCGCAAGCTTCAAATTCCCTGAGCGCCCGGCCCAACGGTCGCTGACCCATCCGCCCAACATATCGCCCACAACGCCCGCAAACAGCGGCAGGGAGGCATACAGGCCCATTAATTTAATGTCGTAGCCGCGGAACTCCTTGAGGTACGTTGGCAGCCAGTCGAGATAGATGGCCAGGCACCAGCCATAGCAGAAGTACATCAGGCCCAGTGTCCAAGTGGAACGGTTGGAGAGAATCAATTTCCAGGGAACGCCGCCGGAACGCGGAAGGCGCGGGCCGCCCAGCGATTTCTGGATCAGTTCGCGTTCCGCCGCGTTCACCTGGCCATGTTCTTCCGGCGTATCGCGATACCAGAAGAACCATACCAGCGCCCAACCGATACCCAAACAGCCGAAGACGAGGAACGGCATGCGCCACCCGTAGGCCAGGATCATCCACGCCACGATGGGGGGCGTGAACGCGGCGCCCAGGCGGGAACCGGCATGAGTCACCCCTTGCGCCCAGCCGCGCTCCGATGGCAGCATCCAGCGCGACAGGCTCCGCGTGGCGATGGGGAAAGCGCCGGCCTCGCCCACGCCGAAGAAAAATCGGCAGACAGCCATGCTGACGGCACCCGTCATCGCCGCGGTGAGGGACGTGAACGCACTCCACAACAGCACGATCAGCGTGAGCGCGCGGCGCGGCCCGATACGGTCGCCCAACCACCCGCCGGGAATCTGAAAGATCGCATAGCCCCAACGGAAGGCGCCGAGGATGAGCCCCATCGTCTCCAGGCTGAAGCCAAACTCTTCGCGAATTTTTGGCGCCGCCGAAGAGATCACGACGCGGTCCATGTACGTGATCATGTAGGCCACGACGGTCAGCCACAAAACCAGATGCCGGACACGAGTTGGACGCTGCTGCATCTTGACGAGTCTATTACGGACGGGGGCGCTCGTGCAGATAAGCGCAATCCAGCAGGCGGCTATTGCCCGTGCCATCGTTCACGGCGAACTTGCGCGAGACGAAGCCGGCACCCCGGAATTGGCCGTTCCACAGCGATCCGCCGGCGAATACGCCGTCTTTGCGCAGCGCGTAGAAATTGATGTCGAACTTGTCGAGCCGCTTCAAATCGTTGTCGTAATTCCGCGAGACGCGCTTCAACGCATCCATCACCGCGTCGGGCGGGCTCATGCCGTGGCGCATGTTTTCAACGATCGTGTGCGCGCCGGCGACGCGAATATTCTCTTCGCCGCGGCCGGTGGAGCCAGCCGCGCCCACTTCCTGATCGACGTACAGGCCCGCGCCGATGATCGGCGAATCGCCCACGCGGCCAGGGATTTTCCACGCCAGCCCGCTCGTCGTGGTGCAGCCGCTCATCTCGCCTTTTTCATTCAACGCCAGGCAGTTGATGGTGCCTGTGGGCGGCCGGACGGCCATCTCATGAGCCCACGCCAGCGTCTGTTCATCGGCCTCGGGAAACAGTCGCAGCAACGCCTTTGGCGATTTACCGGGAGGCGCGTCCACGCCGTCGGACCAGTTGCTGTCCTTCATCGTTCGCTTCCAAACAAGGAACGCCAATCGCGATTTCTCAGTGAGAAGATTCTCCTCGGCGTAGCCCATCGTTTTCGCAAAGCGCAGCGCGCCTTCGCCGGCCAGCATGATGTGGTCGGTCTCTTCCATCACCAGCCTGGCGATTTTAGATGGCGTCTTGATTCCACGGATCGACGCCACGCTTCCCGCGCGTCGCGTCGGCCCATGCATGACGCAGGCGTCCAGTTCCACGATGCCTTCTTCATTCGGCAGGCCGCCGTAGCCAACGGAATTATCATTGGGATCCAGTTCGTTCACATTGACTCCGGCGATCACCGCATCCAGCGTGTCTTTACCGGCGCGGAGCCAGCTCATGGCGATGTTGCAACACTCCACGCCATTCGAGCTCGAGATCACAATGTTCTTCGGCTTCACGGCCGGTTGCGCTTGCGCGGCCGCGGGCAGTGCCGCGACGCTGGTCATCCAATTCCGCCGGCTTACCATAACGAATCCCTCCCAAGGCGATAGACTGATCAGCATGACGAGGTTTATCGCGGCGTTTCTGCTGATCGCCACATTGTTGTATCCGCAGGGGAAGAAAAGCAAGAAGCCAAAAGGGCCGGACGCGGTTATCGAGAAGATTGAAGTCCGCCGGGAAGGCGATGTGGTGCTGCTGGACGGCACGGTGAAGAATACCGGCATTAAGCCGATTCACGCGATGACGCTGCATTTTGAGTTCTTCGCTCCCAACAAAGAATCGCTGACGATTCAGAGTGGTCCGGTGGAATCGGCATTCATCGAACCGGGTGATGAAGCGGAGTTTCGTTTGCAAGTGAAGTACCCAACGCGCGCCATTGAATTGAAGATCGAAGCGCGCGACAAGGATCAGCGCGATTTGAGCCTCGACAATAACGGGCCGTACCGCATCGAGTAACACCTGGCGCAGGCTTGGCGCCCTAAACAGGCCGCGCGTCGATCACAGAAACCGGGGAGAGCGTCGGCGTGATGCTGTGCAGGGTGAACCCGGCGGCCGCGAGCAATTTGCGATACTCCGCTTCGGTTCGCTCCATGCCGTCGGGAATCGTCCATGCGCCGGTATGACCTTGCGGATGTTGGCAAGAATCCGCACGCACAAATCGTCGGTCCAGTCGTGCACGATATGGCGCATGCTGTATGCGTCCGCCCCTGCCGGAATCGCTTCGAAGAAGCTGCCGGCAAGCAGTTCACCGCGGTCCTCAAGTCCCGCGGCGGTCCGCTGGAGAACATGCCCCGCGTCGAAGATGGCGGCGTCTTCGGGCCTGTCAAGCAGGTCTTCGAAAAGTGACTTGCCATATTCGAGAGAATATGCGCGCTTGCCGGTGCGTACGTTCTCGGTCATGTGGGGGAAGGCTGCGGATATTCGGCCGAACATGCGGGCACCGGCGCGGACGGACTGCGGGGCGTCGCTGCGCAGGAGTCCAGCCACCGCCGCCAATTGAGAACTGCTCTTTCCGCCGCCGGCCAGTTGGTCGGCAATGCCGAGTTCAGCCGCCACCGAGATAGACTGCGCGACGATTCCGCCTGTCATCATTTGCATCATCTGCAGAGCTGAATTCTGGTCCATGAGGGCTACGCTACTATCGCTAAGCGATGTTCCAATCGGGAAAAGGGCCAGGTTGCGCGGACGTTGCCTTTTGTATCAACGGCTCACCCCGGCCTTGCTATCTGCGCCGCACCGCGAACAGGTGGCGCGCGCCGCGAATGAACAGCGTCCCTCCGGAGATGGCCGGTGTCGCCATCACCGTCTCGCCCATTGCATTCACCGCCGCCTGTTCATACTTCGCCCCCGGCCGGAAAACATACACTTCCCCATCTTCGTTCGCCGCGTAGACAACCCCATCGGCTGCTACCATGGACGCACTCGCCGGCGTGCCCACGCCCAGCCGCTGCTGGTACAGCGTCGCCCCGGTCAATGCGTTGTAGGAAGCCAAAATACCGCCGCGCGTTGAGTACGTAAACAACTGATCGCCAACAATCACGGGCGTCGAAAGATACGGCGCTTCTTCGCGCATCCACGCAATCGACTCCTTTGACCCCGTTATATCCCCGCTCGCCCCCGGCCGGATCGCATACGAGCGCCGAATGTATCGCGAGTACCCGCTAAAGACATAGATCAATCCATTGGCCACAAACGGCGTCGGCACCGAGATCATCGACGTGCCTTTCACACGCCACAACTCACGCCCCGTCTCGGCGTCGTAGCC
>CAMDKT010000323.1 GCA_945900935.1 Candidatus Sulfopaludibacter sp. SbA3
AGCGAGGAAGACGTCACCACGCTCTCGCCCAGTCCGACCACCAGCCGCGTCGCGATCAGCCCCCACAGCCCCGTGACCAGCACCGTCGCCGCCGAGGCAATGCTCCACAACACAATCCCTATCGTGTACAGCATCCGCACGCCGTAGCGGTCCACCAGCATCCCCGCCGGAATCTGCCCAATCGTATACGTCCAGAAGAATGCCGACAGCGCCATGCCCCGCTGCGCCTCGTCCAACTGCAACATCTTCCCGATCTCCGGCATCGCCGCCGTCAGGTTCACCCGGTCCGTATAGGCGATCACCATCCCCAGGCTCAGCCACAGAACCACATACCAACGCTTCGGATTCATCCGTTCTACTCTATCCCTATTCCCGGTCCCACGGCTGGCGCAGTGTCGCCTCATTCGCATACCGCTTCACGCGCAACGTAATCAAATCGCCCGCGCCTGCGCCTAATTTCACCGTCAGCACCGGCCCATTCACCGCGACAGTTTTACCGCCCACCGTGGCCGAAACAATTTCATGCTCACCATAAGCGCCCGCCTGCACCGCCACCGTTCGCGGTTCAACCGAACTCACATTCACCAGCCGCACCGCCACCGAATCCGCCGTGAAACCCTCAACCAAAGCAGCCACATCCGCAGGCAATCCGCTCCTTCTCAAAACTGGATCGAAGTACCGCACACGCGCATGCAAAGTCCAAATATTTCCAGTCAAATAAGACCCCAACGTCAATTTCGACAACGAATCCGTCGCCGCCGGATTCTGCCCCATCAAATAATCCGCCAGCCGCGTATCGGCCGAAGTATCGTCCTCATCCATCTCGCGGACCTGCCCTCGCACAAAAGCCAAATCCGCCCGCAGCGCCCGTTCCGGAAAACCCGCGTCCTTCCCCTCAAGGAAAGAAATCCACCCATCGCCCGCAAACTTCGCCCGGTCCTTCGCGTCCATCGACCACAAATAAATCTCCGTCAACCGGTTCACAAACAAGTTCGGCGTCCAGTTGTACCATTCCTCTTTGCCGCCGGTGAACTTATACCCGCGCGGATCTCCATACCCGGTCGGAATCAAAGTCCGCCCATTCTCCAGTTTCTTATTCGCATACAAATTTTCCATCTGCTTCCGCAGCGTCGCCACGAACCCAGCATCCCCGCGGCTCAACAAATACGCATTCCCAAACCCCGGCCAAGACCCCGAATCAAACGTGTTCCGATGCGCCATCTTCTCAATCTCGCCATCGAATATCGTGAAGTTCCACCCATACGTGCCCTTGTACCACTTGCCGCCATACTCCCCGCCCGGCTGCCCGTTCAACCCAATGTTCGTCGGAATATTTCCGCCATTGGCGTCCGTCCGCTGCTTCCAAGCCCCGGCATATTCCAGCACCCAGTCTTTATATTTCTTCTCGCCCGTCAGCATATACGCGTTCGTCGCCAACCCCGTCGCAGCCAAATTCAACGGATGATCGCCGACACTATCCAGATACTCCGCGCAGTGCGCCAGCATCTTGTCGTAGAGCGGCATCAATTCCTGCATCGCGCCCCGCCCCTGCTTCCCATGCAGCAAATGAAAGGTGCCAGGCACCGCGTCGCCCACCCAGTCATACGTCGTGGCTTTATGCATCATCGGCCCTTTGGCGCCCGTCCAAAGACTCTTGATGATCTTCTGTACCGGATCGTAATTCGGCGCCTCCGGATCTTCATTCATGTACAACCCCGCGAACCGTTTCATCCGCGCCCGAAACACCGCATCGTTCGGATCCGACAGACCCTGGAACATAAACCCGCGCATCCCCTCGCCCGTATGAAACCAGTCGGACTGCGTGATGAATTCTTTGTGATAAGCGCCGTTCTCGGCTAATTTCGTCTTCACCGTCCGCAGTTCCTTGTACTGCGACAGGTGCCCTTCCAACGCTTTCTTATAATTCCGCAGCACCGAATCCGACCCGCCCAAAGCATGGAGCAGCGTCCAGTTGTAAAAGGTTTCAATCGCGTCATCCGGCCCGTCCAGCGTCCCCCATCGAGGCGTATGCGCCAGATATCCGCGCGAGTCCACATACTTCCCCGCGAACCGGTCGCAGGCCAGCGAACTCTGCTTCAGCAGTTCGCGTTCCAACAGCGCCCACACCGGCGGCGACATCGGCGTATCCACCCGTACCGCCGGCTGCCCAAAACAGCACAGACCAAGCAAAGCCAGATATCTCATTTCGGAAACCTCCAAATGCGCAAAGCGTTTTCACCGAGCATCAGCGCCCGATCCTTCTCGGAATAGAACGAACAATATTTATCCACAAACTCAAGCTCTTTGTCCATCGGCAGTTCCCAACGCGGACGCGGATACCCCGTCCCCCAAATGATCTGCCGCCCGCCAAACTCTTCATAAATGGCCTTATAAAACGGCCACGTGTCTTCATACGGATACTTCTTCAACTCCGTCATCTCGTACGGCTCGGAATTACTGATCCATACCTGCTTGAACTTCTTCAACCGGAACATCTTCTTAAACTCCGGCCACGGATCGGCCAGTTTCAGATCCGGCTTTCCAGCATGATCAACAACCACATTGACACCCGGGAACCGCCCGCACATATCTTCCAGCATCGGCATCTGAAAGGGCAAAATGTAAAAGTTGAAAACCGCCTTTAGCTTCTCCGCCTCCCGCCACAGCGGATAGTGTTCCTTCGAATTCAGCCACGTCGCCTTCGGATGATAAATCGGGCTGAACCGCACGCCTTGGAAGCCATGCTCCTTCACCCAATACCGCAGCCGCTCATGGACCTTTGGATCCAGCGGGTTGATCAATCCATGCGCCACAAACTGTTTCGGATATTTGTGCAGCGAATACGAAGTGTACGAATTGTCCCAGCCGAAATAGCGAGGCGTAATCAACACCGCGTACTTCAACCCGAACTCCTTCATCACCTCTACCTGATTCTCAATCGGCCCCTGCAGTGGGACCCGCTTCAAATCCGGCCGCTCCGGATGCGCAAAGGGAAATCGCGGATCGTCCGTCCACACCTCCAAGTGCGTGTCGATCAACAATCGCGGCTTGGCCATCGCCAACGGCGCCGCCAGTAAACTTCGCCGGGTAATCATCTCGGCAATAGCCTATCAGGAACCGCGCTCAAACGGGGAGGTTCATCCGCCGGATCACCGCCTGGAATCGCGGATCACCGGCAAGCCACACGAAAATGAAGCCAATCGCATCGAACGCTTTTTCCGTCCAGCCGCAACGCCTCCCTCGGGGTCCCAGCAAAAGCGTGCGCGTGTCCCAGCGACCCCGTCACCCACGGAATCTTACCAGCAGTAAGCTCTGCGGCCCTCTCAATTGCCTGGATCGCTTCGTCGAATTTCTGTTCGAACAGGTATGTGACGCCCAGCCATAAATGGAGCAGGAAAAGATGGGGGTTCACAGAAAGTGACTGCAACGCCCGCTCCCTTGCCTCGCCGTACCGGCGGGAAAATATAGCGTTCATCACCCATGTATGCGCGATCAGCGGAGAGAGCGGTTCTAATTCAATGCCGAGTTGAATCATCGCCTCTGCTTCCTGAAATCGTCCGCTCGAACTGTAACTCATCGAGCTCCAGTAAGCTGTGAGGAAATACTTCGGATTCAGCTCCAACGCGCGCGCGAACTCTTCCTCGGCGGCCTTTGCTCTGGCAAATGAATCCTTTGCGGGCAGAACAGAATAGGCACCCAGTACGCTGTAGCAGTCTGCTAGGCCTGCATACGCGGATCTCTTTCAATCGCCTGCTGAAAGTAGCGCGCTCCCGTCTGCAGATCCTCCGGAGTTCGCTTAACCCAGTGGTGCCGCCCTTTCAAGTAGAGCTGGTACGCCTCCGGGTCCGCAGTAACTCGTTTGCCCAGCCGCTTCTTCTCCTCGCCGCTCAACCGCACTCGAAGGCTGCCCGAAAGTTTCTGCAAAATCTCCTCTTCCAACGCAAAGATATCCGACATGTTGCGGTTAAACCGCTCGCCCCAAAGTTGCGACCCCGCCTGCACATCCAGCAGCTCCGTTCCCACCGCCTGCGGATCCTTGTCGCTCCCCATATAACGAAACACCGTCCTTCGCGGCAACACGCGCAGTTGCGGAATCTGCGCCAGGCTGTTCAAAATACTCTCCGTAATCCCGTCGCTCAAATACTCGGAATCCGGATCGTTGCTCGCATTGTGAAACGGCAGCAGCGCAATGGAATCGATCACCGCCGGCACCGCGGCAGCCCCGCTGGGAGCATTCAAAAGCGCCCTCAATTGCGCCGCCAATTCCCGCGCGCTGTGCATTCGCCCCTCGAGCCGCTTGTCCAGACACCGCTCGATCAGCCGCTTCAACTCCACCGGCGCCGTCAGCTCCGCCGCCTCATCTCGCAGAATCTTCGACATCGTCTCCATCGCCGTATGCCCTGCAAACGCCCGCTTCCCCGAAACCATCTCATGCAGCACGCACCCCAGCGAAAAAATGTCGCTCAACGGCCCCGCCTGCTCCCCGCGAATTTGCTCCGGCGACATATATCCCGGTGTACCCGCCACCATGCCGGTCAGTGTGCGAGTCTCCGTCGTCGACGGCGTATCCACAATCGCAAGGTTAAAATCCAATACCTTCTCCTGCCCATCCGCCAACGCCGCGCCAATCTCCGCCACCCTGTGCCAAGCGCAAGGCCCCCGCGAAACAACCGCCCGCAGAGTCTCCCCCTCCAACAACTCCGTCACCGCGTAATGGACGCCATTCTCATCGCCCGTATCGAAAATCGCCCCAGCGCCTGCGGATTCTCAGCCAAGTGCTCCGGCAGCACTTTCACCGCCACGTCGCGCTCCAATCGCCGGTCCCGCGCCCGATACACTTCCCCCATGCCGCCCGCTCCTAAGGGCGCAATAATTTCGTACGGCCCAAGCCGGGTTCCCGCCGCGACTGGCATCTCATCCGTCTACTCAAAACAAAGCGAAACTGGCTTGCCACCGCCGCGCCATCAACGAGGTCGCCGGCCTCTTCATCGAACCACCCAACCCCGCAACTCATCCCCGCCCGCACCACCGCCTACTTCGCCCGCCAAGCCAGCGCCTCGACCGGGAATCCGCCAACGCCCGCGACGTCTACATCAAACGCATCCGCACCGCCCAAAGCTAGTACATCTGGCAAAGCCTGCTCAGCAATCTAAGCAAGTCCATGGTGCTCGGCTACGGAGGCTGGCTCGTTCTCCGCCACCGCCTTCGCGACGAAGGCCCCGTCGAAGATCCCGCCCCTGACATCGCCCCCGGCCCCGGCAAAACCACTACCGCCGATCTCGTCCTGAAACTCTTCGAACCCAACGCGGGCGAGATCCTCATCGACGGTCACTCCATCGCCGAAGCCGGTCCGGCCGCCCTCGCCGCCGGCCTCGCTCGCCTTCTCGAACGCCTCCCCGAAGGCCTCGAAACCGAAATCGCCGAGAACGGCGCCGGCCTCTCCGCCGGTGAACGCCAACGACTCCAAATTGCCCGTGTGCTCGCCGACAATCCTGAGCATCGCCCACCGCTACACCATGATCAAGCAAGCCGATTCCGTCTACATCCTCCACGACGGCTAGGTCGTCGAAGAAGGTACGCCCGCCGAGTCCTGCGTCCAAAATCAGTCCTCGTGCGGAATCTCGACTTCCGTATAGCTGCCAAGCTTCGCGTTGCGAAGTGCAATACCGCTTTCACTTCCTGCCCGGTCACGTCGAATACTTCCGTGATCTCTTTCACGGACAGGCCGGCTTCCAGATTCTCGAATATTGTTTGAACCGGCATGCGGGTACCCTTCAGAACCCACGCGCCGCTCACCTTCCCTGGAATACTCTCGACAGCCGGGCACTGGGACCAGTCAAGTTGTTCGACCGCGGACATCACTTTCATGGTCGCTCTAGATAGAATCATCCAAGCGCAATGCCCCTCGCCACCGGAACCCGCCTCGGTCCTTTCGAAATCCTCGGCCCGCTCGGCGCAGGCGGCATGGGCGAAGGCTACCGAGGCCGCGACGCCAAGCTCGGCCGCGATGTCGCCCTCAAAGTTCTCCCTCCCGCCCTCGCCAACGACGCTGAATACATGGCCCGTTTCCACCGTGAAGCCCAGGTCCTCGCCGCCCTCAATCATCCCAACATCGCCGCCATCTACGGCCTCGAAGACCGCGCCATCGTCATGGAACTCGTCGAAGGCTTGACACTCGCTGACCGTATCGAGCAAGGCCCCATCCCCATTGACGAAGCGCTCAACATCGCCCGCCAAATCGCCGAGGCCTTCGAATATGCCCACGAAAAAGGCGTTATCCACCGCGACCTGAAACCCGCCAACGTCAAGGTCACCCCCGAAGGCACGGTCAAAGTCCTCGACTTCGGACTCGCCAAAATGGCCGAGGTAATCGCCCCCCGAGGCAATCCCGAAACCTCGCCGACGCTCACCCTCGGCGCTACCGTCGCCGGCATGATTCTCGGCACCGCCGCCTACATGGCCCCCGAACAGGCCGCCGGGAAACCTGTCGACCGCCGCGCCGACATCTGGTCCTTCGGCGTCGTCCTCCACGAAATGCTCACTGGTCGGCGCCTCTTCAAAGGCGAGACCGTCGCTCACACCCTGGCCGCCGTCTTGCAGACTCCCCTGGACTGGGAAAAAACCGCCGCGCCTCCGGCTATCAAAAACCTGCTCCGCCGCTGTCTGGATCGCGACGTGAAAACGCGCCTGCAAGTGATTGGCGAGGCGCGGATCGCCATCACAAAGTTTCTCGCCAATCCGGACGTCGAGGTAGCCACTGCTCCGGCCGCCGCCGTCCCGTCCACCCGAAAAACGGCGCGGGCGATCAGCGCGGCCGTGGCCCTCATCGCGGCCGTCACAGCCTTCGGTTGGTGGAAATCCGCGCGTCCCGTCGAGCGTCCACTCGTCCATCTCGATGTCGACCTCGGAGCCGAGGCGTCGCTTGGGGTTGTTGCCAGTCCTACCGTCATAATTTC
>CAMDKT010000324.1 GCA_945900935.1 Candidatus Sulfopaludibacter sp. SbA3
CAAGCCTCGTGCGAAGTTCCCGGATTTCGATGGCGATCTTCAGAATAGCTGAATCAGGATTCCGAAAAAATCACTTTCGTTCCTGTCGCGGCGCGAATATGATGAAGCCACCCCCGCTCGCAAAAAACAATGCCATAAAAAACCGGGGCGACGGAGTCTACCAAACAAATGGGGAGTGAAACGGACTTGATTACGGGCGAGTTGAACTGGTCATTCGACCCAACCTCTTTTTCCGAATCCCTAAAGCACCGGTCGGCTGAGGACGTTGTCGGCGAAATCTATTCGCATTTAAGGACGCCGATTCACAGTTTTTTACGCACAAGTCTAGGGTGCTCTCATCTGGCCGAAGACATTACGCAAGAAGTGTTCGTGCGCCTCCACGAAGAGTTGCAGCGCGGCGCGACCATCCAGAATCTACGATCCTGGTCCTTCACGGTGGCTCACAATCTGGCGGTGGACAGCCATCGCAAAGAGGGCCGGGATCGAGTCTCCGAGGGCATGCGGGAGGCCGGAGAGGCGGATAATCCAGAGGAACTATTGCTCGCCGAAGAGAGACACCGGAAAATGGGAATCGCCTTGCGGCGGCTCTCCGTGCGAGAGCGCCAATGTCTGGAACTTAGAGCGGAGGGTCTGCGTTACCGGGAGATCGCTGAAGTGCTTCAGGTTACGATTCCGGCGGTACAGAGCTTTCTTGCGCGCGCTATCGCGAAGCTGAAGGAGGACCGATGACGCGGTACGACCGGCTGCTGGACGACCTGTTGAAGAAACACCGGCACGCTTCGGAACAGCAGATTCTGGCTTGCCTGGACGGGGAGTTATCGGCCCGGCAAAGCGAGTGGGTGCGGCGGCATCTGGAGGGCTGTTGGCGTTGCCGATCGCTTTCCGAGCAGATCGGGCAAACCGTGGGCGGCTTCATCGAATACCGGCAGCAGTATTTGACCTCGACAGCAAAGGACTCCAACGAAGGGTGGCCATCGCTTAAGGCCCGGCTTCGGCAATCGTCCCCTCCGCGGCCCCGTAGCCTGCCGAGCCGTTTTTTAGCCGTGCCGGCACTGGCGGTTCTGGCGTTGGCGTTTTTTTACCTTCGACTGAGTTCGACGGAACCTGTCTCCGCGGCCACGGCGCTGGAAAACGCCAGACGCTCCGAGCAGGGCGCGACGTCGCCGAACGGGTTTCTGTCCTACAGGAAGTTGGCAATCCGTCGGCGCTCCGGCGAGGAGGCGGTACAGACCGGAACCTACGAAGTTTGGGCGGATGGCCGGACAAGCCGGGTAAGGCGCTCCGGTTCGGAGCCGTTGTTGGCGGAGGTTGAGGCGGTTTTCGCAGCCAACCAACGCGTTGGACCGCCGTTGTCGGCCAGCGGATTCGCGAACTGGAGGAGCGGCGTCAACAGGAAGCGCGAGGCGGTCGTAGCTGGCGAACGGACCGGAGCGGAAGTTGTAACGATACGAACCGAGGTGTTGGGGCCGCTGAGTGAAAACTCGATCCGCGATGCGGAACTTGTGCTTCGCACCGACAATTGGACGCCTGTGGCCGAGAGCTTTTCCGTTGCCGGGAAGGAAGAGGCGCGGCAATATGAGTTTGACGTCGTTGAGGTACGAATGGTGGACCGCCGGTGGCTGCCCGAGGAGAGTGCCGCTCCAGACATTAGCGCCACGGGTTCGCCGGTGGCCGAGCCGACGCTACGAGCGAAGCTCATCGAGCGCGCGCCGGCGACGACCGACGAAGGACTCGCGAATGAAATCGCGGCGCAATACGCGCTGCACCGCGCGGGCGCTAGCCTGGATGGAGCGGTAGATGTCATTCGGCGTCCAGGCGGGATTCTGGTGCGGGGAGTTGTCGAGAGCGCGCAGCGAAAGGCCGAGTTGGAGTCGGCACTGGCGGAAGTTCCGGATGTTACGGTGCAGATCGAGATTCCGGGGACGACGGCCGCCGAGCCCGCGCCGCCGGCCGAGGGCGGCGATTTCATTAAGATTGAGGCGAGGACGCCGGGGCTGAACCAGAAGTTGGCGGAGTACTTCGAAACGAACACGGGTCCGGGAAGCCCATCGGACCGTGCGGCGGAAATGGCGAATCGGGCCATTTCGCACACGCGCGAGATCCGGCGGCACGCTTGGGCGTTGCGGCGATTGACCGAACGATTCGCGGGGTCCCCGGGGGTCCTGTCGCGGATCCGGTCCGTGCAGTCGCGATGGCTCTTGGAAGTGATGATCCGGGATTATGTAAACGGCGTCGATAAGGAAGCGGCGGCCCTGTCGGAATTGCTTGACCGGCTGCTGCGATCGATTGGGACGGCGCCGGAGAGGGATGCCGGACCGCCACTTCCAGGAGGTTCGTGGCCGAGCGCGGCGGGCGCGGTATTTGAGGGGCAGCAGGAGATCGAGAAACTGGTTCACCAGTTGTTTGGCGATGAGGCCGAAGACGGGACGTCTGGCGAAATCGCCGGGCAGCTTCGTACGCGGCTGGCGATTTTTCAACAGCAATCCGCGCTGCTATCCGAACAGGCAGCCAGGATGGTTGCCAATCCGCATCTAGAGGAGACGGTTCCATGAAGAATTTACGTATTTTCATAACGCTCGGCGTGGCATTCGCCGCGCTGACGACGCTGTGTGGACAGACGCCAACGGGCCAAATCACCGGGCTCGTCACCGATTCCAGCGGCGCGGTGGTGCCCGACGTTAAGATCTCCATCACCAACGTCAACACAGGAGTGGAGCGGAGCGCCCCATCGAGCAATGAGGGTTTCTACACGGCGCCACTGTTGCCGCCTGGGAAGTATCAGGTTGCCGCGCAGAAGAACGGGTTCCGTCCGATTACGCGATCCGGCATTACGCTGAACGTCAATCAGGCGTTGCGGATCGACTTCGTTCTGCAATTGGGAAGCGTGAGCGAGTCGGTTTCGATCGTTGGAGAAACGCCGTTACTGCAGTTCTCTGACACGACCGTCACATCCGTGATTGAGAACAAGCGGATTGTGGACCTGCCACTGAATGGCCGCAGTGCGTTCTCGCTCGCCGGTCTGGCGCCTGGCGTGAATCCGACGGGCGGCGGCTCGACGCCGCATATCAGCGGATCGCAAACCAGTACGAGCGAAGTGCAGATTGACGGCGCGGTGGACGTTTCTCCGGGAGCGATAGGCGGGCTGAATCGGCGCGTTTACGAGCCGCAGGTGGACGCGGTGGAAGAGTTCAGCGTGCAAGTGAACGGATTGGCTGCGGAGTACGGAAGATTCGGCGGCGGCGTGATCAATGTGGTGACCAAGTCGGGGACGAATACGGTCCACGGGTCGGCCTATGAGTTTCTCCGAAACAGCAAATTGGACGCGAACAACTTCTACGCCAACCGGGCGGGCCGGCCCAAATCCGCGTTCAAGCGCAACCAGTACGGCGGCACCGTTGGCGGCCCGGTGTGGATACCCGGCGTTTACAAAGGACGCGACAAGACGTTCTTCTTCGCCGGCTATGAAAAGACCATCGCCCGCAGCCAGGCCGTTTTCAGAACGACGGTTCCCACACCGGAATGGAAAGCCGGCGATTTTTCGAATCTACGTACGGCGGCCGGGCAGCCAATCCTCATTTACGACCCGTTGACGGGCCAAACGGATCCGCAGCAGGCTTCCCTATTCGTGCGCATGCCGTTCCAGGGAAACCGGGTTCCGGCCAACCGCTTCGATCCCGTCGCGGTAAACATGCTCAAATACTTCCCGTCGGCGAACGCAACGCCGGTCAATGTGAACACAAACGGCTTGAATTTCGTGGGCAACGGCGTCGCGCCGAGCGAATCTTACCGCATCGATACGCGCATGGACCATAATTGGAATTCCAAGTTCCGCACCTTCGGGCGCGTCTCCTGGGGCAGGGCGTCGAGCGAGCCATTCAATCCGTTCGGCAACATTGCGATGCCCGGAGACGGATCCGGAACCAACCAGTCCAGCAACGTCAGCGCGACGCTCGATAATCAGATCACACTCACTCCGAACCTCCTGCTGAATGTCCGCTACAGTATCGGACGAACGGTAAGCGATCGCAATCCGTTAGGGGCCGGCTTCGACCTTACGACGCTCGGGCTTCCGGCCAACCTGCAAGCATCGGCGCAGCGAGATCAAAGCCTGCTGCCGAAGTTCACATTTGCTGGCGTGATCACCGACCTCGGGCAAAACAATACACGGGCGTTTGAGGCGACCATGATTCACAGCTTCGTGGCAAATATCACCGCCGTGCGGGCGAGGCATAGCTTCAAAGCCGGAGTCGATTACCGGAACATGTTCATCAGTTATGCGCAGTTCGGGTCGCCCGCGGGGCTGTTTAATTTCAACCCGTTCTGGACGCAACAGGAAATATCCACTACGAGCGCCACCTCCGGTTCCCCGCTTGCCTCGTTTCTGCTGGGCCTGCCGGCCAGCGGTTCCGCCAGCCACGCCTATTCTCCGGCGCTCGCATCGCCCTACCTGGGACTGTTCGCGCAGGACGACTGGAAGATCTCGCGGCGATTGACGTTCAATCTCGGACTTCGCTACGAAATTCAGTATGCGCGCACCGAACGGTACAACCGGATGGCGGTGTTCGATCTGAATGTCCCGTCGCCGATTGCCGGGAAAGTACCGGCGGCGGCGTGCCTGAATTGCGGCAACCTGCTGGGGTCGATGCGGTTCACGGGACCCGAAGCGCGCACGCAGTTCGATCCGCCGTACACCAACTTCGGCCCTCGCGCCGGATTGGCTTTTTCATTGACTCCTACAACGGTTATCCGTGCCGCGTACGGAATCATGTTCCCGCCGTCGAACCTCTCCGCCGGCGGAACGAGCTTCGGCAGCAATGGCTTCGCCGGAGGAACCCCGGCAGTTTTCACCCGCGATAGTGGCCGCACGCCGGTCACCTATCTTCGCAATCCGTTCCCCGATGGATTCAACTTCCCAATAGGCCGCGGTGGCGGGGCGGCGACGGACCTGGGCTTTGGCATCGGCGGAAGCGCGTACCCGCGAATCACCAGCCCCTATGTGCAGCAATGGAACTTCAACATCCAACGTTCGCTGCCGGGGGCTCTGACGCTGGAGGTCGGCTATCTCGGCAGCCGCGGCGTGAATCTGCTGGATGGCGATAGCGATGCGCAGCCGCTCAACCAGCTCCACGCTTCTTACATGAAACTGGGCTCGGACCTGTTGCGCATCGTCGACAATCCTTTCTTCGGGGTGATCACGGCGCCAACCACCCTCTTGAGCGCGCGAACCGTCGAATATCGTCAATTGCTCCGGCCGTTCCCGCAACAGACAGCCGTCAATGTCACCCGGCAACCGTTGGCCAACTCGATCTACCATGCTTTCACGATGCGTCTGGAACGGCGATTTTCGCAGGGCCTTAGCTTCATGGCTTCGTTCACGGGCGGCAAGTCGATTGACGACGGATCCGCGCTTGCGTGGTGGGAAGGACCGACCGCACGTTCATACCTCGACCAGTACAATCGCCGCCTGGAGCGCGGCGTTTCTTCGTGGGACGTCTCCCAGCGCCTGGTGCTGAGCTACGTCTACGAGTTGCCCTTCGGCAAGGGGAAGCGTTTCCTGGGGACCTTGCCCAAGGGAGCGAACTTCATTGTTACCGGATGGCAGGTCAACGGCATTGGAACATTCCAGACGGGCAGTCCGTTGATTATCGGCGTGCCGCAGAACAACACGTTTATCTACACCCAAAGCCAACGGGCGAACAACAACGGTACCAGCGCCTTGATTTCGGGCGGGTCCAGGGACGAAAGGTTAAATCGATGGTTCGATACGAGTGTTTTCTCGCAACCGCCGTCATTCACGTTTGGGACCGCGGGCCGGACGCTGCCGGATGTTCGCAATCCCGGCGTTCACACGCATGACATTTCGCTGTTCAAGAACAACTACTTCGGCCCCGAAGGACGGCTAAACTTGCAGTACCGGCTGGAGATGTTCTCGGCTTTGAATCAGGCGTTGTTCGGCGCCCCCGGCACGCTCGTCGGCAGCCCGACGTTTGGAACGGTCACCGGGGCCGGCGGTTCCAGGCAAATCCAAATGGCGTTGAAGTTGATTTGGTGAACGATTCAGAATAACTGAGTCACGCTTCCGTAAAAATCACTTTCCCCTCAATTGCGGCGCGCATTTCATGAGTGCAAGGTTACTCCATGTGAAACCTGACTTATGCACAGGATCAGCTCCCGAGATCTGATTCTGCTCGGTTGCTGGGACGCGTAATTGAGTAAGTCAGTTCGATTGTTGTAACTTCACCTCCGCTGCCGAAACACCGGTCCCGCCAAGCCCCGCTTCGAACTTAGTGACTTCGTTGCATTTGCAAGCCGCGCATGAATTTCGATGCACAGCGATAAAAGGGCCGACGGGGTGGCTGTCATTTCAGGGCAGGCGTCATTACCGGAGCATAGCCTGCTCCCAGCGGCACAATCTTTCGCAGCCGGTCCATGAGCCTCTGGAATATTCGCCTCCTCGCTGTTTGGTGTGGGTAGCGATCGTTGAGTGTTAGTTCGTAATGAGGGGGGAGGCGGCGCGTGGCCGCCTTCCACTCCGGACCTGGCACGGCGCTCGGGTCGCATCCCTGCGTTGCCCTATCCTCCGGCAGGCCATTCGCTTGTACCGCTTTCGGGGGGGGCTCGATCCACTCTGGCCAGAAAGCGATAAATCCCAGGGGGTTCGGGGGACGGCGTCCCCCGTGGGGGCAAGCGACGGATTTCCTTGCTGTTCGGCGTCCGCGTTATGCTGACAGCGCACAGTAGGACGTGCGCCGATGAACGAGAATGAGCTGTTTCAGGCAGCGTTGGGACTACTGCCTCCTGGCAGGTTGACCGGTGCGCTTTCGACGAGGCGACCGGCCGGCTCGACATCCATCTGGATTTCCCCCGTGGCAGTGTCTTTGCCTGTTCTGTTTGCGGGGTTCTGTGCAAGGCCTATGACACAAGCGAACTGGTTTGGCGGCACTTG
>CAMDKT010000325.1 GCA_945900935.1 Candidatus Sulfopaludibacter sp. SbA3
CGATTATAACTCCGTCACAGCCCCCTCCGCGTCGGGGACTAACTCTCCTACTGAGAAAGGGTTAGCGAGCCTTGAGCTCGTTCAGCGTCACAGCCCCCTCCGCGTCGGGGACTAACTCTCCTGTATGTGTATGTCTAAATACGGACACAAGACTTTGGCGTCACAGCCCCCTCCGCGTCGGGGACTAACTCTCCTTTGGCAAAGTCTACCTCCATAAGGAGAGTTCTTATGGTCACAGCCCCCTCCGCGTCGGGGACTAACTCTCCTAAAACGCCTCAACGAGATGGTCGAGGTCGCCGGCAAGTCACAGCCCCCTCCGCGTCGGGGACTAACTCTCCTAGAAAGGAGCAATCATGAATTTTTTTGGACGGTTCGTGTCACAGCCCCCTCCGCGTCGGGGACTAACTCTCCTGTTTCGCAAGTTAGTTCTTAAAGCTGAGAGATTTTGTCACAGCCCCCTCCGCGTCGGGGACTAACTCTCCTATTTAGATGAAACTCGTGCTCTTTGTTATGATTGTGACGTCACAGCCCCCTCCGCGTCGGGGACTAACTCTCCTAGCATACGCTACAACCCCTTCGGCTGCAACAACATGCAAGCCTGTTTCCACGCACCCCCGTCGAGAGATCGATAATTCGTTTCCTCTCACTTGCCAAGAGCCTGAAAAAAACACTCTATCCCCAACAATCGAAACACCTTGCATTCGCAGCACACACCCCCCTCCTCGCTCACGCCATTCAGTCAATTACGCTAACTAACGTATTTTCAAACGTTTAGTTTGGCATTACGCGATATAGAACTCAGGCAACTCCGGTTTTCGGGCCACACCATACGTATCGATCTTTTTACCACAGGCCAAACAAACCGGCACAACCCAAACATTATCTTCGTCCACACATATGACGCTCGCAATTCGCTTGCGGATTCGCTCATCTAGATCATCATCGCATTCCACCCAAAAAACGCTCTCCTGCACGCGTTGTCCGTAGTCGAGCAACACGCGGGTAAGCCTGTAGCGCCGGCTGTCGTCGGAGACATCAAACGTGATGATCGCTTGCATAACGCTCTCCTAATATGGACCGGTACGAAAACGGACTCCACTGGCCGCCTTCCCTGAGGAATCGCGAAAAGGCATCCGCTTCGGCACCGAGCAGACTTCGAAAGGTCCGGGCCTTGCCGCCATCCTTGGTGCCGGCGGGCGTCAGCATCCACCGCTCGTACGCCGCAAAGAATTCCCGCTGTGGGCCTGGGCGGAGGTACAGTCCGGCATTGCGGTCATTCTGTTCAAAATCCTCCTGGCTAAACATACCGCGGTTAACCATGGTCAACACAAGCCGGTCGGCAACCGGTGACCTGAAGGGCTCAAATAGATCCAGCGCCAGCGATGGCCGATTCCCATCGATCTCATGGAGAAACCCCAGCGCCGGATCCAGCCCCTGCGCACCCAGCAGGGCCATCAGTTCCTGCAAAACCAAGGTATAGGTAAACGACAGTAATGAGTTCATGGGATCCTTGGCGGGATGCTTTTCGCGCCCTGTCCAGGGAAGCGCGGAGCGGTTCATTTTTCCGAAGGCGTCAAAATAACTCCTCGCGGCCGCCCCCTCATAGCCCAGCAGCGCCGCGGTGTCTTGCACGTCATCCAACTTACTCTGCATCTCGGTCATCGACTCTTCGGCTCGCTCCAGTGTGGTTTTTGTCTCCGCGTCGCAGTTGCCCCGCTCTTCATAGCGCTCGAGAATTGTCAACGCGTTCTCGATCTTCCACCGGATGCACTCTCTGGCCGCGGCCAGGGACGCCGCGGGATCCTGATGCATGGCGTACTGTTTCAACCGGAGGACGACGTTCTGCCCCGCGGGCGGCGTCAAGCTGCCGCGAAATCTTCCCTGACGGGAAAATAAGCTGAGCGCGATATTGTGATCCAAAGCCTCCGCCATCGCCTGGCTGGTTATCTGGACATTTCCGAAAATCAGGATATGTTCCAGCCGGTGATAGGGTGTGTCGACTACGATCTCCCCATCGGCCTCGACCAGAAACCGGTCTCCCGATTTTCTCACCACCGCTCCGGGCTGGGTCACATATAAATACGCCATTTCTTCCTCCACTGCGGTTATTCTGGATGCGATGCGCGGCGCCGGGCGCTCCGGCGCGGCCACTTTTTCCTTGCCGCGTATCGATTCGCGGTACTGCCTTAACTGGCGCCCGGTCATCGGGTGGGCCATAAAGACCACCCGAGTACCGCTTCTGGCCTTCGCCTTCCAGGGGATCATCGCTTCCCGGCCCAAGAACCGGACGCCCAGGAATTTGAATCCGGCCTCAAAACTCGTTATTCGCGTCTTGGCTGTTTTCAGTTCCAGGCCCAGGGCCTTGAGTTCCGTCGCCGTAGCGCCCAACGCCTTTTCCGCCTCCGGCTGTCCTTTGCAAAGAATCAACAGGTCGTCGGCGTATCGGATCAGCTTGTGATCCCCTTTCGACAAGGCGATGTCCAGCGGCGTCAAATAGAAGTTCGCCAGCAGCGGGGAAATTGGCGATCCCTGCGCGATCCCGCGCCGAACCCGCTCGACAGTCCGCCCGTCCCACACGGCCGCCTTCACCCACTGTTTCAAAACACCCGCCGCCCAGAGGTCCAGCGCCGCTTCTTCGGCTAATCGATCGAGGAGGGGTTTGTGCGGAATGTTGTCAAAATAGGCGGTGATATCGGCGTCGACGACCCATTCGTAGCCGCGGTCCCGCAACTGCTGGATTCTGGCCACGGCGCGATCGACACCGCGGTTAGCCCGGTAAGCGTAGGAGACATCCAGAAACTCCTCCTCGAATGATTTGGACAATACTCGCGCCACGGCCGTTTGCGCAACGCGGTCCCGCACGGCCGGAATGTGCAGCGTCCGGGTTTCCACGGACCCCGGCTTCTTTTGGACGACCAATTTTCGCTGGGGCAGCGAGACATATTCCCCGTTATGCATTTGCGCGAGCAGTTCCGGGATGACGGTGCCTGCGTGCTCGGCGAAACGTTCGACGGTCACGCCGTCGACGCCCGGCCCGCCGGCGTTCTCGGCGACTCGGGTCCAGGCGGCCTCCAGAATCCCAACAGTTAATTCATCCACGTCATCCCTCCGCCGATTATGATATCCTTCTCTCCTCGAAGGAATACATCTATCATGGCCTCGCTTGCGAACGCCACATTCACGGTCAGGGCGCTTACGCCGATATGGACGGGCGATGCGGGACAGCACTGTTCGCAGCGAATGCTCGAGACAGCGATTATCGGTTCCCTGCGTTGGTGGCTGGAAGCGTGCGGCCGGAGCGTTGGAATGGATGTTCCTGATCCAGGCGACGTGAAGCCTTACGATCCTAAGAAACGGCTCGGATTGGACCCGGTTAGCCGCATCTTCGGCGCCACCGGCTGGCGCCGAAGATTCCGCCTTTCCATTGAGAGCGATATTCGGAATCGGCAAGAGATACCCAAATCAATCCGAATTAAGGCCGATTCGCATCGGGATCCAAGAGGCGGAAAAACACCCATCGAATACTCAGAATGGCGGTTCGGCAAAGCCGAAGGAGGGAAAGCCTTCGCGTGGCACCAGGAATTTAGAATCCAAATCCTCCAAACTGCACCCTGGATACCTAAATACGACGGTACTTCGATCGACCTGATCAAGGACCTATTGCTGTTCATCTCACGCGCCGGTACGCTTGGCCCTAAGCCGCAACTCGGACTCGGAGTTATTGACTTTGAGCATAGAGACTCCGGCGTGCTCCTTTCGTGGTTGAAAACCAACAGCGGCCAAAAGGCCTCCGGCGAACTTCCATCCATTTCCGATATGATCTTCGGTTCGGTTAGATGTGACGCCAAGGAAGTGGACGAAAGACGAGAGAGTTTTTGGGGCCGAACAACGTTCAAAGCAAAGGCTGAACTCCGCACAGCGTTCCGCGACGCCCCCGGTTCCAACGAGGATTTTCGGCACCAACTGCTCGGAACAACCAAACCCAAACCTGTCCGATCAAAAGTCGCCATTTCGCTCCCCTTTGAATCACCCAACGGCTGGAACTTGCGCTACTGGGCTTGGCTCCCCCCCAGCCTTCGAAAGTCGTATCCATTTGTGGGTACTCCGCCGAACCGTTTGGAGCAAGTAATCACGTCACATTTCAGCGAATCAGCGGTTGCCGATACGCTTCCTCACTCAAAGCCACTCGAACTGATTCAACACTACCTTTCCCCCTCCTTTCTTTCGGAGGTTGATCGATGATTGCGGATGTATTCGCTCGCCACCACGCATCGCTCGAGGACCTAGTGCAAAGGGCCACCAAGGTGTCCGATCGGGACTACAAACGGTGGCAGACCGATGAAGCCAATGCACTGGCTCGGGGGGTAAAATCGGAAGGCGCATTCCGCGTTACTGACCTCGCCGCCCTCCGCCTCCTGCTTGAACAAAACTGTATCGTCGAAGCCTGGCGGGCCAGCCCGGTACGGCTCACGGCCTTCCCTCCCTCGGAACCAATCGACATTTCCGCCCTTCCGCTCGGCTCGTTCCTCATCGAGCTTCCATTTGAGCTTGTCTCCGACCTTCTTTGCAAGGACGACGCCCAACTTCACTTACTCGATAATCCCGTGAAAAAAGATAAAGTGACTGGCTACCCCGAATACTGGGGCCCATCGTGGAAAGGCATCCTCCGCAATGCCTACAGAACGAGATTCGGCGACGAGAGTTTAGAACTCCGGGACGAATTCCGGATCGCTCAGGACACGCGGCTCTTCGGCAGCGCCAAGGGGACCAAGGAGAACCTCCGGTCAGGACGGCTGCGCTTTTTCACTACGCGCTTCGACAAGATCGGTTTTATCGTTCTCCACCCCACGCCGCGTGCTCCAGGCAAATCCGATCCGATCCTCTACGAGTGTGTTCCGCCGGGGACTGTGGGGCGGTTTCAGCTTCTCTACTGTCCCTGGGACAAGCTCGATTCGCCGCAAGCCGAGATAACCCAGGACGCTGAGGATCTTGCGGCCGCTCTCGTTCGCATGTTCCGGCTAGGCATAGGCGCCAAATCTTCGGCCGGTTTCGGGGAAGTTACTCTTCAGCCGGCGGCCATAACTTCACGGAGGCTTGGGCCGGACTTCGACCAGTCGTTGAGGGAAAACCTGGCGGCCGCGGATGAGTGAACTCAACATACTCCGTTTGCCTGAAATCCGCCAATCTCTTTGGCATGCCGAATTGGCAGGCTGGCTGCATAACATAGGGAAGATAACGGAAGCCTTTACCTTTTATTCAACGAAAGGAACGGGTTACCAGGAATTCAAGGAAAAGTTCCGCCATGAATACATCACTGGCGCTCTGCTTAGTGCCGATGTAAAGTCCTTTCCAAACGGTCCAGACAAAGACAAGGGAGAACTCCTGCGATTCTCGGCCGCCAATTTTGAAAAAGAGTCGCCTAAAGCCTTTGTGACGATTTTCAATTTGCCGATTAAGCTGCCAGGTCCCCCTCCTATCGTGATCGGCCAGCTAATCGAGTTACAGTCTTCTATTTGGCGGGATATCCAGCCAGCGGGGCGGCTCGCCGAGTTCTACGACCCCGTCCTCCAATTACTCGTCTTCCTCTCCCACCGGCAAGCCTCCGGTCAGGACAAAACGGACACAGAATCGGAACAGAAGCAGACTGGAAAGAATGAGGACCTCGAAAAGCTACTTTGGGGAAACGGCCAAAAACTCCCCTGGAAAAGCGCCACCGCCTTCGGCCACGAATCCGAATTGGATCTCGCAAAATACCCGGAAATCCTGAAATCCGTCGCTCATGCAATAACGACGCACACCGGAATTTTCCGCTCCAACCTCCGCCGGAACCTTTACCAACTGATGAACGGTGCCATCGCCGACTCCCGGCGGCCGATTCACGATACGCGGGTGGGCGATATTGGGAAAATGGCGGCGGCGTTTTTCAAATCGCAACTCGCGCTGGAACTGCTCCAGCCGGGCACTGCGATCAGACAATGGCGTCTCCTCCGCGTGGCCGTCAACGGCCCGGCCTTCGTGGCCGCCGCTATTCGTTCCGCCGACGCCGTGGCGCGCCGCGCCTACGTCAAACATTATCTGAACAAAGTCCAGGACGCGCTCGAAAACTACACGCCGCTCGCTAATGAGGTTTATCGGGACGAGTTTGGTTCGGTCTTCGTCTGCGCGAGTTTCAACGCCGCCGATGCCGCCGCCGCGAAAACTATCGAAGACCCTCGCCTGTTTTCCATCGTCACCGAGGCGCTGCATTTCCGTCCGCTACCGACCGATGAGGAGTTCCAGCACGAACTCCAACTCTCGCCTTCATTCGCGATGGGCGAATCGGGCGAGTACAGTTTCTGCCTGCTCCACTTACTCGAACGCCCCGTCCCTATAATTGCAAGCCGCCCGGCGGCGTTGGCCGCGGTATGGGCTGGCCGCGACAATACAGAAATCTGCTCTGTCTGCCGGCTGCGTCCGGTCGGCGAGCAAAAATCGCACGCTGCCCGGCAGCGCTCCTGCGACGTCTGTTTTGACCGGCGGGTGGGCCGCTCGCGGCGATGGCTGAACGATCAGAAAACCACGATTTGGATTGACGAAGTTGCGGATACAAATGGCCGCATCGCACTGGTCGGAGCGCGTCTTCGACTGGAACGGTGGCTTGCCCCCGATGGCTACATTGAAAAGACGCTCCTGATGGCAGTAGATCTCAAGACGGAGTACGAAAAAGGGGCGAGCGCCGCCCGCGTTGCCCGCCTGTGGGAAACCGCTCGCGACTTCTGGGGAGGCTGGCGCGAAAGCCTCTCGGAGCGGCTGCGTCGTCCCGCGCGGATCGCCCTGACCGGACGACTGCCCTACGAGGAGAGCGAGATCAAGTTTCGGTCCGGACAAAGCTACACTTTGATTGGGGAATCGGGCAAGCTGCGGAATCTCAAAATCAGCGTCGTGTGCCGCGACG
>CAMDKT010000326.1 GCA_945900935.1 Candidatus Sulfopaludibacter sp. SbA3
CTCCCTCATGAATGGCAGTTCAAATACGCCATTCGTCGTAAACCGGCGCGGCCGGTCGTAAGTCGATCGTCCCCTTTCCGCGGCCCGGTTATTCGGATCCTGCGAAAACGCGATATTGCGAATCGTCCGCTACCACTGCCCCGGTGGCATCGGGTGCCGTGCCCACAATCGCTCCCGTAACAGCCTGGCCATACGCCGACAAAACGCATAGCATTGCCGAAGCAAGTTTCATACCCATAGCACCCTCCTGGTCAACTCGAATTGCAAAGCGAAAACGAGGCTCTAACTAAGGGGTAACGCCGTTCCGGTCAGGACTGCGCCTTTCGATGGGGCGAACCGCCTACCCAGCCCCGCGAATCCGGTCGTAAATTGCCAGCATCTCCCCCGCCGCCGCCGCGTCGTTCCCATATCGCAGCCGGTTATACGCCCGTGTAAACTCCGCCACCCGCGCCGATAACTCCGAGGCGGGGAGCTTCTCGGCGAACTCCATCGGCGTGAACCAACTGGGCTTCCGTATCTGATTCTGCTCCAGCGTCTCCAATAACTGCCGGTACAACAACGTCGCGTCGTTGGCGTCCGCCCGGCCCGCTGCTAACCGCGACCGCTGCCGTCTCTCCCGCCACCGCCGCCCGACGCGAGGCCCCACCACCCACCCCAACATTCCAATCACACCCAATCCCGCCAATATCACGAAATTCGCCTTCAACCACAGCGCCGCCGCCGCCGCGGTCTCCTGGATCGATTCGAAAAACCCCATGGCCGAGCGCGTCCGCGTTCCGAATCGCGTCTGCTCGAGCTGATTGGCGAGCTTGAACTGCCTCTCCAAGTCGTACTGAAGCACCCAATCCTGCCAAAACAAATCCGCCGCCTCAATCAGATTGGTCACTCGCGCAAACACGGAAACGCTTTGCAGGCGCGCGGTTGCCGGTGTCGCGTCAAATGCGGTCCATCCATTGCCCGGAATGAACGCTTCCACCCACGAATGCGCGTCGCTCGCCCGCACCGTGTACCAACCATTGATCGGGTTCAATGTCCCGCCTTGAAACCCTGTTACCACTCGGGATGGAATCCCAATCGACCGCAGCATAAGCGCCAGGCTCGACGCGAAGTATTCACAATGCCCCTGCTTCCGCTCAAATAAAAAGTGTCCAATCGGGTCCGCCCGCCCATTCTCCGGTAACTCCAAAGTGTATCCGTAGTTACGCTGCAAGTAATCCACCAGCCGCCGCGCCTGCAAGCCCGGATTATTCTCCGTTCCCGCCGCCCGCTGCGCCAGCTCAAATATCTGCGGATCCACGCTCCTGGGCACCTCAAGTACGCGCCGCAACTCATCCCGCGTCAGCAACGCCGTTCCGTCACCGCCGCTTTCGTCAAAAAAGCTCGTCACGCTATATCGCAGCACCGCCGGCAGATCGGACAGCGTCCGGATTGTGCCATTGGACAGCACGGCGATCGACCCGACATTGGCTGTCAACAACTCCGGAATTCCCGCCACGAAAAGCGCGTTCATCCCCGTCTCCGTCAGTTGCACTTCGTACTCTACCCGCATCCCTTTCCGTCCGCCGTGCGTCCGGATCGGAATCGACGTGTTTCCATAGCGAAGCCGGATCGTTTCCGCCGAATCTCCCGAAGTTGTCCACCGCTGCCCATCGAAGCGCGACATCGCGCTCCCGCGCCATCGCAGGTTCAGTACTTCCCCGCGGTCCGGAATACGCACGTACATGATCGTCCGGCTGCTTGTCTGTATCTGGCCGATCTTGCGCAGATCCACTTCGCCGCCGAAACCGGGTAAGTGAAACTTATTGCTCACTAAGTTCTGCAGCGCCGCCCGCGCGGTGCGCGGCAGGACAAAAAACAGACCGATGGTTAAACTTAGAATACCGAGCGAACTGACCAAACTCACTGCCAGCAACCGCCTGTGAAACCCCTTCGTTTGCCCATGGATGGCCGGTCGTGCTCCCCGCCCTCCGCGGCGAATCTCCCAAACGGAAAATGTCGTGACGCCGCAAAACAGAAAGACCGCCAGGAAGACAAAGAAGAACAAACTCGCAGATAGCAGCGCCGCCGCCAGCAATTGAGTAAACCCAATCAATACCGCGTAATAGGCGTCCCGGTCCGTTCGGAAAGTAAGTCCCTTCACCACCGTCAGGAAACAGATCATTCGCACCGTCGAGCCCAGAAAGTCACCGCTCAGATAGGTGAAGTCCAGCGGATAAAAGCCCGCGTAGAGAATGACCGAAGTGTTGATCAGGACCGCCGGAAGCGGTATCGTTCGCTGAAAGATCAACAGCCAAATCCGCGCCGTGAATCCGGCGGCCGACAGCCCCAATACGACTGGCGAAAGTTCCCCGGTCGAGGCCAGCGCCAGAAATCCGCTCACCAGCAGGCCCACGAGCGAGCGCTCAAACAGGCGGTCGGCGGCGGTATGGCGTTGGACGATCGGTGGTTTCGTCATCACGGCAATGCCTTTGTTACTCCTTCCTGAAAGTCCCCCAACGCTTGCGCCGACACGCCCGCCGCGTCCAAAACCACAAAAAACGCTCCCCGGTAAAACGGCCGGATCGCCATACTTTTATTGACCTTCTGGATGGCCTCAAACGCCACGGTTTCGTTGGGATACAGCACCCAAATACCGGTGATATCCTGCGGCCCTTTGTAGGTGACGCGCCAGACCTTGTTGGGGTTTAAACTGCGAACGCTTTCCGGGGCCGCCGCCGCCGTAGCTTCTTCCATTTTGTCCCGAATCCAACCTCCGTGAATCAGCTTCGGCGGTTCCGTAATCGCGGGCCGGGCCGGACCGCAGCCGGCGAGCGGAATTGCAACTAAAAGTGATCTTCTGGAGATGCCCATGCGCTTCCCATGGTAGAACAGGAATTGCGGAAAATATGGCGAAGCTGAAACTGTCCCCCAGATCCCTAAGGGGACCGGAACCGAAAAAGACCGATCACGTACGGGATGCCAAAGGCGCCATCCCCTGCTTATTGTTGGTGATTGGCGGAATTCTGCTGCTCGGCTGGCTTTTCGCAGCCATGCTGAAATCGGCTAAATAAGGAACTTTCAATGCGAATCGATGGCAGAAAACCTGCCCAAATGCGTCCGGTCACGGTGGAGCCGGATTATCTCCTCACCGCCGAGGGCTCCGTTCTCATCTCGGTGGGACACACGCGCGTCCTCTGCGCCGCTTCGGTCGAGGACACGGTGCCAAACTTCCTCCGGGGCGGCGGCCAGGGCTGGGTGACGGCCGAATACGCCATGCTCCCGCGCGCCACCATCACCCGCACTCCGCGCGAAGTCAAGAAAGGCCGCGAAGGCGGCCGAACCATGGAGATCCAACGCCTCATCGGCCGCGCCCTACGCGGCGTCATCGACCTCAGGGCGCTCGGTGAACGCTCCATCGTCCTCGATTGCGACGTCCTGCAAGCCGATGGCGGCACGCGCACCACCGCCATTACCGGCGCCTTCATCGCGCTTGGCCTGGCCGTCGGCAAACTCGTCAAAGGCGGCATTCTCCGCACCAACCCCATTCGCGATTATGTCGCCGCCACCAGCGTCGGCATCCTGAATGGCGAAGGCCTGCTCGATCTCTGCTACGAAGAGGATTCCGCCGCCGAGGTCGACATGAACATCGTCATGACCGGTTCCGGCAAATTTGTCGAACTCCAGGCCACTGCCGAGCAGAAAGAGTTTGACGACGCTCAACTGGCCACACTGCTTTCGCTCGGACGGCAAGGCGTGTCGGAGTTAATTACTTTGCAAAAAAAGTACGTAACACTCTAGTGATCGTCTATTGCGCCAGCACGAACCCCGGCAAGCTACGCGAGTTCAATTTGATTGCGGCCCACTACGCGGTGGGTCACTTGGAAGTCATCCCCGTCCCAGGCCTGAAGGCCATTGAGCCTCCCGAGGAAACCGGCGCAACTTTCGCCGAAAACGCCATCCTCAAGGCGGCGTATTACAGCGCCTTCGTCGACGGGCTGCTTTTCGCCGATGACTCCGGTCTCGCCGTTGACGCGCTCAACGGTGCCCCCGGCATTTACTCTGCCCGCTATGCCGGTGCCGGCGCAACCGACGCCGAAAACAACGCGTGCCTGCTCCAGGCCCTGCAACGCGCGCTTGCAGGCCCCCTGGACGCGACCGCCGCGCCTCTCGACGAACTCTTGGCCGCTAACCCTGCCGGCCGCGGCGCAGCATCGGCCAGCCGAACCGCCCGCTTCGTCTGCGCCATCGCCGTCGCCTCCAACGGCCGTTTGCTCGAAACCTTCGAGGATTCGGTGGAAGGCCAACTGCTCACCGAAGCCCGCGGACCCAACGGCTTCGGCTACGATCCGCTTTTCTTTTATCCTCCCTTTAACCGCACCTTCGGGGAAGCCTCCGCCGAAAGTAAGTTACTTGTCAGTCACCGCGGCAAAGCAATGGAGAAGATGTTCCGATGGATCAATCCGGCAATACCGCGCGACGCAGTTCTTCGTAATTCGAGCGAGTAACAAGCGCAAAACGCACCGGCATCCGCGTGTATTCCTGAATTGCCCGCTGTGCGGATTCCGGCGGCAGTTCGGCCGCCGCCAGAACTAACTCGCCCGCCTGGCGCCGGATCGGTATCACGGATAAATCCCGCACCACATGCGCAGGTAAAGCTCGCGCTGTTCCCGCTGGAATATCCTTCGGATTGACCGACGTTAGGGGAACGCAATACTGTAAACTCAACGCTTCGTACATTTCGGATTCCAGCAAGTCGCCGCGCCGCACCATCCAGTCCGCCAAGCGTAGCCCTGCAGGTTTACTTGCTACGGCGTCATCTATCTGGCTGCTAGTACAGTAGTGCGACTGGATCAAAACATCCTGTAACGTGGGCCGGTGGGCCTCCAACGCAAAGCGATTCGGATACTGATGCGCCGTTTTCAGCCAGACGAGCGGCTCCCGTTGAACCCGGGATTTCCAATAACGCCAGGTCGCCCGGACCGAAGCGACCGTATTGATCGCATTGGCGAGCGGGATGCGGAGCGGCGCCATGACGGCGTGCTGCCAACCGTAGAAATTGTAGACGATCGCGGCGCGCGTGGCGGCCTGCAAAACGGCCATCCCCAGCGCGAACGGCGCTACGGCCAACATCGGATGTTCGATCGGCACGACGAGTCCGTAGGCGAACAGGACATTGGCAAGAAGGCTAACCGGGTTTCCTATCAAACCTTTACGGTCACGCCAGTGCCACCACCATTGGCGCGGCCCGCCCTGCCAGCCGTGCCGTTCCAGGCCCTGCCAGACGATTCCGGTCGCCCACCGCGTCCTCTGTTTTGTGGCGCCACGCCAATCGCGGGGGAAATATTCGCGCGTCGCCACCACGGCTTTTCCGGCAGGCAGCAGGATCTGCCTGAAGCCTAAACGATTGACTCGAAAGCCATTTTCATAATCTTCGGTGAGACATCCCGGCTCAAAGATACGGTTATCGGCACTGACCGCCAAGCGCTCCAAGGCGCGGCGGCTAAAGGCGGTGCCAACGCCGGCGGATGGTAAGAAGCCGCCAAGTCTCGCCCTGACATAGAGATCGCGCGATTGGAACTCACTGAACTCGTCGATGTAGACGCCGTGGACCCAATCGCCGATTCCCGTTGGAAGCGGCAGTACCGGGATTTGGATCATATCGTAATCGGCGAGATGCGCATTGATCGCCCGCAGCGAATCGGGGTGAATCAGATCCTCGGCGTCGTGGGTGACAACTGCGTCAAACCGTTGATTCAAATGCTCTTCCTGAATCAGCATCTGCTGGTAGATCCAGTTGAGGCAGTCGGCTTTCGAAGTCGGACCGTTGTGCGGAACCAGCGCCAGATGAACATTGGAAAAGCGCGCTTCGAGCTCGCGAATGGCCTCCACGGTGGGCTCGTCGTTCGGGTAGGCGCCGATGAAGAAGTGGAATCGGCTGTAACGAATAACCGAGATGTTGTGTGTGACCATCTGGCGGATGACGGATTCTTCCTGCCAAAGCGGGGTAAAGATCGCGATCAACCGTTCCTGCTCATCGGAAGTGGTTGATTCAGAGTGACTTACGGTGGATGTCGCGCGCAGCCAGAGCCAGATAACGATCAGAACCAGATCGTCAATTCCGCTAATCACCAGCCAAATGACGAGCGGCGGGACGATCAAGCCAAGTGACTCCGGGTATTGCACCTGTTAGATTAGTGGCTGACGCGAGGAGAAATTCTCATTATGATGCGCTGGAATCGCCGAAACTTTTTGAGTTTAGGCTCGCTCGCGGGGATCGCCCCGGCGCGGGGACAGGGCAGCGGATTTCGATTTGCCATTATTGGAGACCGGACAGGGACGGCGGCGCCGCAGATCTACTCCCGGGTATGGCGGGAAGTGAGCCTGTTCGGCCCGGACCTGGCGGTGTCGATCGGCGACATCATCCAGGGCTTGAATGACGCCACAGCGGCGGCGGAATGGCGCGAAATGGATACCCTTTGGCGTCGTTATAAGCGATTTAAGACGCTACTGGTGCCGGGAAACCACGATATTTGGTCACCAGAATCGAAACGGCTGTTTGAAATTGAAGCTGGACACCCGGTTTCGCACTCGTTTGTCCAGGGCGGAGCGCTGTTCGTCATTCTGGACAACAGCCTCTCCGATGAACTGGCACCGGGGCAGTTGGAGTACTGTGAGCGGCAGTTGGCGAAGCACAAAGAGTTGCGGCCGAAGTTCGTATTCTGTCATCGGCCATCGTGGATTTTGAACGCGAGAGTGGGGAACCGAAACTTCGCGCTGCACGGATTGGCGCGTAAGTACGGAGTGGATTATGTAGTAAGTGGACACGGTCACCAGTTAGTCCATTTGGAGCTGGACGGAGTTAGGTATTTAGAGATCGGGAGTTCGGGCTAAAGTGGACCCCATTGTCAAGACCATTTTTGGCTTTCAATAAGCTAA
>CAMDKT010000327.1 GCA_945900935.1 Candidatus Sulfopaludibacter sp. SbA3
GTGGCCGCTGCAGAATATTGCGATGGCGAATTCGCTGAAGATGAAGGAGTATGATTTCCATTTCTACTTCGGGTCGGCGCAGCATAATGGGATACAGGGAGCGTCGGATCTGCCGGAGGCGTTGACTTGGATTTGGCGGGGGTATGATATGGCGAAAACGTCTGAGATCTACACGATGGATGCGGCGGAGAAGGCGAAGCCGTATTTCCGTGTGAAGGCATTGAACCGGGAGTAGTGTACTTTCGGATTTCCATTCCGTTGGTCGGCCGCTCACAGGAGTTTGTTTGTGAGCGGCTGGCTGCATTTTCGATTTCCGGGATTGAGGAGCATTCGGATTCGCTGAGCGTGTTCTTTGATTCGTTTGATGAGGGATTGCGGGCGGGGTTGGAATTAGGGGGCGGGGCACCGGAGGAGATGGCGGATCAGAACTGGTCGGCGGCGTGGCAGGCGGAATGGGTGCCGTTGCTGATTGGCGAGCGATTTTTCCTGTGTCCGGCGTGGTTGGCGGATGAAACACCGGAGGGGCGGATTCGGTTAGAGATGGTGCCGGGGAATGTTTTTGGGGGCGGGGATCATGCGACGACGCAGCTTTGTTTGGAGCTGTTGGAGCGGGTGGTTGTGCCCGGTTGTTTGGTGGCGGATATTGGGGCGGGAACGGGTGTGTTGACGCGTGCGGCGCGGGCATTGGGGGCGCGTGCGGCGGGCTGCGATATTGATCCGGCGTCTTTGGCGTTCGTTGATTTTGTTGGGTCGGCGGATGCGTTGGCGGGCGGGCGGTTTGACGGGGTGATCGCGAATATTCATTTGGGCGTATTAGAGGGGTTGCGCGGGGAGATGTTGCGGTTGTTACGGCCGGGGGGATGGTTGTTGGTGAGCGGGTTTTTGCCGGAGCAGGCTGAGGAAGTTGAAGGCTTGTTTGGGGCGATGGGGGAGTTGCGAGGGCGGGACGGTTGGTGTGCGGGGGTGATTACGGACTTCGCGCCGCCACAGTCAACGCGCGCCCCGCCATGAGCGGAGTAATCGGTTCCTCCGCGAAGAAACAATACTTGCCCCCGGAAACTTTTAATTCCTAACCAGGAACCGTGCGGCCGGTTCGACAGGTACTTCTTTCCTCTAGCGCGCGGATGGCATCCCAGCTAGTGTTTAAGCCTGCGCTACGAAAGAAGACACGCCTGGTTTTGGGAAAGTCCCGCTAGGGCAGGACGCGTTTCGGCACGGCTTTGCGATATTGGTCCTTCCAAAACACGGCGCGGGCGGGCTCGATTTGGGCGAGAAGTGAATAGGCTTGTTCGAGTAAGGGTTCGATTTTGATGGATTGCATGGCTTCGCGCTTGGCGTCTTCGGCTTTGCCGGCGTTGGCGAGGGCGGCGGCGAGATGGAGACGGCGGAGTGAGTTCGCTGGCTGATCGTCAACGGCGCGCTGGAGCCAGGGCAGGGCGAGTTCCGGCGTCTTTTGGCGCACGTATTGGAGGCCGGCGGCGAGGGACACTGCGCCATCGATGTGGCCTTCTTTGACAGCCTGGTTCAACAACAAGAGGCCTTCGCGGAGGCGGCGCAGACTGCGAGTGCGCTCGGAATTGTTGAGATAGGCTAGAGCCAGATTGCGAGTGCGAAGATTTTCGGCGGGCTCGCGCCAGGCGCGGAGAAGTTCACCGCGATCGAGGAATTTGTCCTCGCTCTTTTTTGTGCGAATCCAGTGATCGGTGCGGGAGGCGTGGCTGCCATCGAAGGGGCGTTGTTTGGGCATGTGACAGGCAATGCAATCCACTCCAACCTTGCGCTTATGCATCTCGGCCGGCTCGCCATTGTGACAACTGACGCACTTTTCGCGGTACCAGTTCGCCTTTGTTTTTTCAGGGGGCTGGTTGTGGGAGTCGTGGCAAGTGCCGCACCAGAGTTTGCTTTGGCTGGCGATGGCGCAGCGGCTGGCGGCGAGTTCCTCGGCGTGGCTCTGCGATTTGAGAATGGTGTCGTCGTCGTTTTTCCGGGCGACGTAGATGGAGAACACGTCTTCCATGGCCATGCCGGGGCGGAAGTCGGCGATCTGCATGGCGGGATTGGCAACGCGGGATTCTCCGGCGAGGTGGCAGGCGTCGCAGACGGCGTCCCGCTTTTCGGCTGGGAGTTTGGCGGGGTTGACGATGTTGCCGTTTGCGGCTTGGGCGAGGTGGGCGGCGGGGTCGCCGTGGCAGCGGTCGCAGCCGATGGCGAGGTTGGGAATGGCGGGATCGGCGTAGCGGTTTTGTGAGCCGGCGATGGGGGCGGCGCGGTTGGCGTGGCACTGCAGGCAATCGGGTTGAAGCGGGCGATAGAACGTAGGGTTGGCATCGACGATGTAACCGGGGGCCATATCCCAAATGAGGCGGTTGGCGTACCAGGCGAGGGGGGACTGGAAGAGGGAGTCGCCGATTTTAACGATGTAATTTTTCGCCTCCCTGCCGGAGCCGATGGCCCATTCGACTTCGTAGGGTTCGACGACGCCTTTGGTTTCCATCCAGTGCGTCAGCTTGCTTTGCTGCCAGAGAACTCCCATGCGGCGGCCCGAAAAATCATGAAACCATTGGCGCTGGGGCTGCACTTCGGCGCGTGGTTTGGCGATGCTGCGGGCCTTGCCGGTGCGCTGGTAATCGGCGACGATGGACTGGTGGCAATTGACGCAGCGCGGGTCCGCCCACAGGGTGGCGGCGGCGAGCAGGAAGAGAGCGCGGAGCATCACTGGTATTAGACACCGGATGCGCCCGGAAAGCCAATTATGGTATTCTCTATCGAGAAGAGGGAGATTCGAATTGCTGCAAGATCCAAACCTCGTAACACGGCAAGCGGTTGAGACTGAATTCGACGCGACGGTGCGTGCGGACATTGAGAAATTCCGCGCGGCGGCGACGAGTTATATGGCCGGGGAACTGACCGACGACGAGTTCCGCGCGCAACGGCTGCGCCGGGGCGTCTATTCGCAACGGCAACTGGGTGTGCATATGATCCGGACGAAGGTTCCGGGGGGCATATTGACGGCGGACCAGATGGACAATCTGGCGGAAGTTTCGGAACTGTTTGCCGATAACAAGGGTCACCTGACGACGCGGCAGAACATGCAGTACCACTTCATTCCGCTGCCGAAAGTGGCGGATTTGCTGCACAAGCTGGCGGATGCGCGATTGACGACACGGGAAGCGTGCTACAACACGGTGCGCAATGTGACGGCGAGCCCGCTTTCGGGATTGCTGGCCGGTGAAGCATTCGACGTGCAGCCGCATGTACGGATGGTATCGCTGGCGTTTTTGCATAACGAATTGACCGATAGCTTGCCGCGAAAATTCAAGATCGCGTTTTTCAGCGGCGGCAAGCAAGACGATATGGCTTTGGCGATCCATGACTTCGGCGCGACGGCGGTGATTCGCGACGGGCAGCGTGGATTCCGGACGGTGATTGGCGGGGGTTTGGGGCCGTTGCCGAATGAAGCGGCGCTGCTGGATGAGTTCCTGCCGGAAGACAAGCTGGTGGCGCGGATTGAAGCCGTGATCATGCTGTTCAGCCAGTATGGAAACCGCAAGAATAAGAACAAGGCGCGGCTGAAATTTGTGTTGCGCGAGCGCGGGTTGGAGTGGGTGAAAGAGACGATTGAGGCGAATTACGCGGGGATTCTGGCCAATGGCGGGACGCGGACGCCGGAGATTGTGCCGGAGAATTTTGGCGGATATCAGAGTGTGACACCGCCGTTGGGCGATGGCGGGCAGTTGCCGATACTGGGCGCGACGCCGGTGGATCCGGATTTCGACCGGTGGCTGGAATCAAACGTTCGGGAGCAGAAGCAACCGGGCTACGCGATTGTGACGGTCCTGGTGCCGCAGGGCAACATGACGGCTCGGCAGATGCGCTCGCTGGCGCAGCTTTCGAGAGACGCAGGGGATTCGATTGTCCGCGTGGATATTGACCAGAACCTGCATTTGGCTTTCATTCCGGTGCATAACTTGCGACGCGTTTACGCGGCGTTGCGGGTGCATGAGCTTTCGGGCTCAGGCGCGGGTGAACTGGTGGATACGGTGTCGTGTCCGGGCGGGTATTCGTGCAATTTGGCGTTGACGAAGTCGATGAATCTGGGGGCGGCGCTGAGCGAAGCGTTGGCCGATTATAAGGACAAGCAAGTGCGCGCGCTGTCGGTAAAGATTTCGGGTTGCCCGAATTCGTGCGGACAGCACTGGATCGGCAGCCTGGGTTTTTACGGCAATTCGCGGAAGGTGGAGGGCAAGGAAGTGCCCTACTACCAGATGATGCTGGGCGGCGGTTATGACCGTGATGGGATGTTGCGATTTGGACTGGCGATATCGAGTTTACCGGCGAAACTGATTCCGGTTGCGTCGCGGCGCGTGTTGGATCATTTCATCGAGAACCGGACGGATGGCGAGACGTTCCGCGAGTACGTTGTGAGGCATAAAGTGGAATTTTTCCGCGCGATGGTGGCGGACTTGGCCAAGCCGGCGCAGTACAACGCCGAGTGGTTCATGGATTGGGGCGATGATTCCAAATTCAGCCTGCAATTGGGTCGCGGCGAGTGCGCGAGTTAGCAAATTGTCCTTGTATTCGTTGTGTTCCGGGCGACATTGACCAGATGGCGCCCGGGTTTTTCGCTGCGCGAGCGGCCGGACGAGTTGTGATGTGGCGGCAAGGGCGATATCATAGGTAACGGAAGGCGTTTGGGTTTGAGCGGGAGTAACTCAGTGGTAGAGTCTCAGCCTTCCAAGCTGTTGGTCGCCGGTTCGAACCCGGTCTCCCGCTCCATAGTTCAACAACTTACGAGACATCGAATTTAGCCGCTTTCTCGTTTCGGCGTTCCTGACATTTGGGCCGTTGTGGCCCGGAGAATAGTTTTCGACGCCGAATATTTGAAGTACAAATCGCTGAGGGACGCTACGCTTTCACGGGGCCACGCGCTGCTCGACAACGCCAGGAATTGGGGAATAGGAAACAACTCCGGATGGACCGTGGGCGCAACTTTTATTTCAATCCAATTTAAGCCGGACCGGCCCAACCGCCAGGAACTGACCAAGTCTTCTCGACAGCAGTCCGGCTGCGAGCTTCGCCGAGAGGCGCCTCGACAAATCGGCTGATTGCTTCGGCTATTTCATCAAGGGCCGGAGTCGAGGAATCGAGTCGAAGCCGTTTCACGAAGGCCTTCCATTGAAGGGACTTCTGCCTGTCAGAATGGAATTCAGGCGTGAGGGCAAATGGAGTCCCGATAGGCAGCGGAGTACCCCGGCGTTCAAAGGTCGCGCGAATGGCGTCGGCCAATGCGATCAACTGAAAAGGCCAACTTCGCGAGAGGAACCACAGGTCATAGAAGTCCTTCATGCGCGTGTTGGAGATGTCGAGGACAACCATCGCATGCAATTTCTCCGCAACTACCGTCTCCCGCGGATACGCGAGGACTTGGGGAGGGTCCATGCCAAGTACGGATGGGACGGCTGTTAACGATGGCATGGGGGTAATCGCGTCGCCGAATCCGACATCGATCTGGATCGGGATCTGAGCGGCGGCGAGTTCCGCGCGGAAACGGATTCTGACACCTTCGTATTCGGTGCCTTCGCGAATGCGCTCGACTTTCATCCCGTCGAGGTCGAAGACAACGCCATCAGATGCCTCAATCAAGCAGATTTCGCGAATTGCGCCGGCGACATCCAATAGTTCAGAGGAACCCCTTCCGAGGAGATCAAGATCCTTGGTGGGACGATGGGATTGCCCCATCCAGACTCGGAACAGGACCGCTCCTTTGAGAACGAACCGGTCGCGTAACGGTGACTGTCCAAGGCGAAAGAGAAAGCGCTCGATCGCATAGTCAGCCAAGGTGAGCTGAAACTCATCACCCCGCTCCTTGGAGAGATTTAGGAGACGGGCCCGGACGGACTCGGCGACGTTCTTCTTTGGCGACTTCATAGGGCTTCAAGATACGGACGGATCGCTCGCCCAAGCCGTACCAACTTTGCGAAGCGATTGATCTCGTTGATCGTAGTTTTCCCGGAGCGGAGACTTTCGCGGAGGGCTTCCATGGCAACGTCAAGGCCGATCTTGTTTCGGAATCGAAAGCAGTCGACGACCGTCTTCGCGACGCCGTAAATGCGGACCGTGACCCCTTCGATAATGTGTTCCTCTATACCTTCCGCATATGCGGCTCCCGATAGCGTCGTCACCCGCAGGGGCGGCGCGTCGAGCTTCGGATGTCGCATTCCCCTTGGAATCGCGATCCAAACTTCGAATGGGTTCTGGGTTCCAATACCGTGGAAGGTCAACGCAGACAGAAGGCAGATAACGCCTGGAGCTACGCGGCGCGCGATTTGGGCGAAATTGTGGTGTTCGGTGACAGGCGAGTTCGGGAGCCGATACAGTCCCCGACCAACCCGCTCCAATTCTCCGGCGCGGTGCAGCCGGAGCAGATATTCTCTCGCAACCCCGATGCCTTCGACGTCGCGAGGCCGGACAAATGGGGATTCGCGAGCAAGCGCCAGAACGCGATCCGACTTGGTCGATTGTTGCGGAACGTATGCAGTAGGGCGCATCTGTATACATTATGCAAAAGTCTCGCGAGCAAAGTTTATCAGCCATGACCCTCGGCTTTCGGTGCAACTTCGGCGTTTTCCAGAATCAGACCGTTATGTTGCTCCGTTAACGGGCCAATCTCGTTAGATCGTCCAAAGGACCTCGGAGCTCACCAAAACTTGTCCATTGTATGCACATTGACCGGCCAGTGCCGATTCTGTCACGCGATAAGGTCCGGATGCGTTGTTGCTTCACACCCGGGCGGCAAGGGCCGCCAGAACCCGTTCCGGAGTAAACGGCACTTCGCGGATGCGCGCGCCCGCGGCGTCGAAGATCGCGTTGGCGATGGCGGCGGCGGCCAGG